>CAJNCH010000054.1:0-78 GCA_905221225.1 bacterium | reverse complement strand
TTTTTTTTCTTTTTTTTTTTTTTTTTTTTTTTTTTTTTTTTTTTTTTTTTTTTTTTTTTTTTTTTTTTTTTTTTTTTT
>CAJNCH010000053.1:0-78 GCA_905221225.1 bacterium | reverse complement strand
GGGGGGGGGGGGGGGGGGGGGGGGGGGGGGGGGGGGGGGGGGGGGGGGGGGGGGGGGGGGGGGGGGGGGGGGGGGGGG
>CAJNCH010000052.1:0-85 GCA_905221225.1 bacterium | reverse complement strand
TGATTAAATGATTAAATGATTAAATGATTAAATGATTAAATGATTAAATGATTAAATGATTAAATGATTAAATGATTAAATGATT
>CAJNCH010000051.1:0-86 GCA_905221225.1 bacterium | reverse complement strand
CCGGAGAACCCACAACCGAAACCAGGAGAAGGAACACCGGAGAACCCACAACCGAAACCAGGAGAAGGAACACCGGAGAACCCACA
>CAJNCH010000050.1:0-99 GCA_905221225.1 bacterium | reverse complement strand
ACTCGGGGTAAAAAGGTCCCCCGGACCTTCTCTCACTTTCTTATTTCAAGGCGAGAGGCTGAAAACCTCCACTGGAGGTGCCTCGTTTTCCTATTTTTA
>CAJNCH010000049.1:0-104 GCA_905221225.1 bacterium | reverse complement strand
CCACAACCGAAACCAGGAGAAGGAACACCGGAGAACCCACAACCGAAACCAGGAGAAGGAACACCGGAGAACCCACAACCGAAACCAGGAGAAGGAACACCGGA
>CAJNCH010000048.1:0-112 GCA_905221225.1 bacterium | reverse complement strand
TTGTTACCTTTTCACCTGGAACACCGGCTGTTGTTTCACGTTCTTCTCCTTCTGGAATAGAGTCATCACGTTCGTAAGTTGTTTCAAACGGAATTGGCGTTCTTTCTACTTT
>CAJNCH010000047.1:0-113 GCA_905221225.1 bacterium | reverse complement strand
TGTGGGTTCTCCGGTGTTCCTTCTCCTGGTTTCGGTTGTGGGTTCTCCGGTGTTCCTTCTCCTGGTTTCGGTTGTGGGTTCTCCGGTGTTCCTTCTCCTGGTTTCGGTTGTGG
>CAJNCH010000046.1:0-116 GCA_905221225.1 bacterium | reverse complement strand
ATCGAAGATAAAGTTAAAGCTGTAAATCCAGATGCAACAGTAGTTGTAGATGATAAAGGAAATGCGACAGTCACAACACCAGAAGGTAAGACAGCTGTAATTCCAGCAGCAGACTT
>CAJNCH010000045.1:0-116 GCA_905221225.1 bacterium | reverse complement strand
CCTGCATTTGTTTTCGTTGCAGCTTCTGGATCTTTCGTCAAGTCTGCTGCTGGAATTACAGCTGTCTTACCTTCTGGTGTTGTGACTGTCGCATTTCCTTTATCATCTACAACTAC
>CAJNCH010000044.1:0-117 GCA_905221225.1 bacterium | reverse complement strand
GTTACTTCTCCTGTTTTAGGATTCACTTCATAAGTAGTCGTTGTTACCTTTTCACCTGGAACACCGGCTGTTGTTTCACGTTCTTCTCCTTCTGGAATAGAGTCATCACGTTCGTAA
>CAJNCH010000043.1:0-136 GCA_905221225.1 bacterium | reverse complement strand
GTTGTAAAACGTGGAACACAACCGAAAGTAGAGAAAACACCAATTCCATTTGAAACTCGTTACGAACGTGATGACTCTATTCCAGAAGGAGAAGAACGTGAAACAACAGCCGGTGTTCCAGGTGAAAAGGTAACAA
>CAJNCH010000042.1:0-140 GCA_905221225.1 bacterium | reverse complement strand
GTTGTGACTGTCGCATTTCCTTTATCATCTACAACTACTGTTGCATCTGGATTTACAGCTTTAACTTTATCTTCGATCGCTTTCTTCTCAGCGTCTGTAAGTTTTTCTGGATTTGCTACTACTGTCTTATCTGCTGGTTT
>CAJNCH010000041.1:0-143 GCA_905221225.1 bacterium | reverse complement strand
ATCTCGTGCTGCATTCATTGCAGATGTATGAGATGGAAAAAAGAAATAATTTTACTATCCTTTATTGAAATGTTGGTTACTAAAATTATTTATATTTTCCACTTGATGACAATGTCCTCTGCTGTTACCCTGACCTTGTTTAC
>CAJNCH010000040.1:0-149 GCA_905221225.1 bacterium | reverse complement strand
TCAACAAGTGCGGTAGCTTCAGCTTCAGCATCAACAAGTGCAGTAGCCTCAGCTTCAGCATCAACAAGTGCGGTAGCTTCAGCCTCAGCCTCTACTAGTGCGGTAGCTTCAGCTTCAGCGTCAACAAGCGCGGTGGCTTCAGCCTCAGC
>CAJNCH010000039.1:0-153 GCA_905221225.1 bacterium | reverse complement strand
GCTACCGCACTTGTTGATGCTGAAGCTGAGGCTACTGCACTTGTTGATGCTGAAGCTGAAGCTACCGCACTTGTTGAGGCTGAGGCTGAAGCCACCGCGCTTGTTGACGCTGAAGCTGAAGCTACCGCACTAGTAGAGGCTGAGGCTGAAGCT
>CAJNCH010000038.1:0-158 GCA_905221225.1 bacterium | reverse complement strand
CTAGGGAGTTTAGCTCAGCTGGGAGAGCATCTGCCTTACAAGCAGAGGGTCAGCGGTTCGATCCCGTTAACTCCCATTTAAGCGGGTGTAGTTTAGTGGTAAAACTACAGCCTTCCAAGCTGTTGTCGCGAGTTCGATTCTCGTCACCCGCTTTGAAC
>CAJNCH010000037.1:0-167 GCA_905221225.1 bacterium | reverse complement strand
CCAGAAGGTAAGACAGCTGTAATTCCAGCAGCAGACTTGACGAAAGATCCAGAAGCTGCAACTAAACCAAATGCAGGAAACGACATCGTTAAACCAGCAGATAAGACAGTAGTAGCAAATCCAGAAAAACTTACAGACGCTGAGAAGAAAGCGATCGAAGATAAAGT
>CAJNCH010000036.1:0-185 GCA_905221225.1 bacterium | reverse complement strand
GCTACCGCACTTGTTGATGCTGAAGCTGAGGCTACTGCACTTGTTGATGCTGAAGCTGAAGCTACCGCACTTGTTGATGCTGAAGCTGAGGCCACCGCGCTTGTTGACGCTGAGGCTGAAGCCACCGCGCTTGTTGACGCTGAAGCTGAAGCTACCGCACTAGTAGAGGCTGAGGCTGAAGCTAC
>CAJNCH010000035.1:0-213 GCA_905221225.1 bacterium | reverse complement strand
GCTACCGCACTTGTTGATGCTGAAGCTGAGGCTACTGCACTTGTTGATGCTGAAGCTGAAGCTACCGCACTTGTTGAGGCTGAGGCACTTGCTACCGCACTCGTTGACGCTGAAGCTGAAGCCACCGCACTTGTTGAGGCTGAGGCTGAAGCCACCGCGCTTGTTGACGCTGAAGCTGAAGCTACCGCACTAGTAGAGGCTGAGGCTGAAGCT
>CAJNCH010000034.1:0-221 GCA_905221225.1 bacterium | reverse complement strand
GAAACAACAGCCGGTGTTCCAGGTGAAAAGGTAACAACGACTACTTATGAAGTGAATCCTAAAACAGGAGAAGTAACTGCAAATGAACCAACAAGTGAAACTACAAACCCTGTAACAAGAGTTGTAAAACGTGGAACACAACCGAAAGTAGAAAGAACGCCAATTCCGTTTGAAACAACTTACGAACGTGATGACTCTATTCCAGAAGGAGAAGAACGTGA
>CAJNCH010000033.1:0-230 GCA_905221225.1 bacterium | reverse complement strand
TGTGGGTTCTCCGGTGTTCCTTCTCCTGGTTTCGGTTGTGGGTTCTCCGGTGTTCCTTCTCCTGGTTTCGGTTGTGGATTCTCCGGTGTTCCTTCTCCTGGTTTCGGTTGTGGGTTCTCCGGTGTTCCTTCTCCTGGTTTCGGTTGTGGGTTTTCCGGTGTTCCTTCTCCTGGTTTCGGTTGTGGGTTCTCCGGTGTTCCTTCTCCTGGTTTCGGTTGTGGGTTCTCCGG
>CAJNCH010000032.1:0-236 GCA_905221225.1 bacterium | reverse complement strand
TTGGGCGCGTAGCTCAGGTGGTTAGAGCGCACGCCTGATAAGCGTGAGGTCGGTGGTTCGAGTCCACTCGTGCCCATAAAGTTTGGTCCGTTGGTCAAGGGGTTAAGACACCGCCTTTTCACGGCGGTAACACGGGTTCGAATCCCGTACGGACTATTTTGGAGGATTACCCAAGTCCGGCTGAAGGGAACGGTCTTGAAAACCGTCAGGCGTGTAAAAGCGTGCGTGGGTTCGAA
>CAJNCH010000031.1:0-239 GCA_905221225.1 bacterium | reverse complement strand
GCTACCGCACTTGTTGATGCTGAAGCTGAGGCTACTGCACTTGTTGATGCTGAAGCTGAAGCTACCGCACTTGTTGATGCTGAAGCTGAGGCCACCGCGCTTGTTGACGCTGAGGCTGAGGCTACTGCACTTGTTGATGCTGAAGCTGAGGCCACCGCACTTGTTGAGGCTGAGGCACTTGCTACCGCACTCGTTGACGCTGAAGCTGAAGCGACTGCACTCGTTGACGCTGAGGCTGA
>CAJNCH010000030.1:0-245 GCA_905221225.1 bacterium | reverse complement strand
GCCACCGCACTTGTCGATGCTGAGGCACTTGCCACCGCACTCGTTGACGCTGAGGCTGAAGCTACCGCACTTGTTGAGGCTGAAGCTGAGGCTACTGCACTTGTTGAGGCTGAAGCTGAGGCCACCGCACTTGTTGAGGCTGAGGCACTTGCTACCGCACTTGTCGATGCTGAAGCTGAAGCCACCGCACTTGTTGAGGCTGAGGCTGAAGCCACCGCGCTTGTTGACGCTGAAGCTGAAGCTAC
>CAJNCH010000029.1:0-248 GCA_905221225.1 bacterium | reverse complement strand
CTTGTTGAGGCTGAGGCACTTGCTACCGCACTTGTCGATGCTGAGGCTGAAGCCACCGCACTAGTAGAGGCTGAAGCTGAAGCCACTGCACTTGTCGATGCTGAGGCTGAGGCTACTGCACTTGTAGAGGCTGAGGCACTTGCTACCGCACTTGTTGACGCTGAAGCTGAGGCTACTGCACTTGTAGATGCTGAAGCTGAGGCCACCGCGCTTGTTGACGCTGAAGCTGAAGCTACCGCACTTGTTGA
>CAJNCH010000028.1:0-251 GCA_905221225.1 bacterium | reverse complement strand
GTGGCTTCAGCTTCAGCCTCAACAAGTGCGGTAGCTTCAGCTTCAGCGTCAACGAGTGCGGTGGCTTCAGCTTCAGCCTCAACAAGTGCGGTAGCTTCAGCTTCAGCGTCAACAAGCGCGGTGGCTTCAGCCTCAGCGTCAACGAGTGCAGTGGCCTCAGCCTCAGCGTCAACCAGTGCGGTAGCTTCAGCCTCAGCATCGACAAGTGCGGTGGCCTCAGCTTCAGCGTCAACCAGTGCGGTGGCAAGTGC
>CAJNCH010000027.1:0-272 GCA_905221225.1 bacterium | reverse complement strand
ACTGAAAAAGTTCCAGTGAAAGACAAAGCCCACTTAACTCCAGAAGAGAGAAAACAAGTGGCAGACAAAGTCAAAGCACAAAACCCAGGTAAGGAAGTAACAGTAGGAGACGACGGAACAGCGACAGTGACAGATCCAACAACAGGAATCAGTCATACAATTCCAGGAACAGAGCTAGTGAACCAAGACTTCGAACCAGTGAAACCAACCGACAAAGTTCCAGTGAAAGACAAAGCCCACTTAACTCCAGAAGAGAAAAAACAAGTGGCAGA
>CAJNCH010000026.1:0-349 GCA_905221225.1 bacterium | reverse complement strand
AGGGTGTGGTATGCACGCATGTATTCTATATCCTGTCCATCAAATTTGGGCAAGACTTCGCTATTGAACCGTTTGATCTTCCTTTCCTAAAAAAGCGCATAAAGAGCAGGTACTTAATATATATGGCTGTGTTTTATAGTGGATTAACAAAAACCAGTACGGCGTTGCCTCGCCTTAGCTCAAAGAGAACGATTCTCTAAGGTGCTGAAGCACCAAGTGAATCGGTTCCGTACTATTTGTACTGTCTGCGGCTTCGTCGCCTTGTCCTGATTTTTGTTAATCCACTATACAGTAGGAAAGGCTGAAAATTTATGCGTAAAGCGTGATATTGTCAACGTTTTTATCAACC
>CAJNCH010000025.1:0-371 GCA_905221225.1 bacterium | reverse complement strand
TCAGCGTCAACAAGTGCGGTAGCAAGTGCCTCAGCCTCTACGAGTGCGGTGGCTTCAGCTTCAGCGTCAACGAGTGCAGTAGCTTCAGCTTCAGCGTCAACGAGTGCGGTGGCCTCAGCCTCAGCGTCAACAAGCGCGGTGGCCTCAGCTTCAGCATCAACAAGTGCGGTAGCTTCAGCTTCAGCGTCAACGAGTGCGGTAGCTTCAGCTTCAGCGTCAACAAGTGCGGTAGCAAGTGCCTCAGCATCAACGAGTGCGGTAGCTTCAGCTTCAGCGTCAACAAGTGCGGTAGCCTCAGCTTCAGCGTCAACAAGTGCGGTAGCAAGTGCCTCAGCCTCTACGAGTGCGGTGGCTTCAGCTTCAGCGTCAAC
>CAJNCH010000024.1:0-476 GCA_905221225.1 bacterium | reverse complement strand
ACTTTATCTTCGATCGCTTTCTTCTCAGCGTCTGTAAGTTTTTCTGGATTTGCTACTACTGTCTTATCTGCTGGTTTAACGATGTCGTTTCCTGCATTTGGTTTAGTTGCAGCTTCTGGATCTTTCGTCAAGTCTGCTGCTGGAATTACAGCTGTCTTACCTTCTGGAGTTGTGACTGTCGCATTTCCTTTATCATCTACAACTACTGTTGCATCTGGATTTACAGCTTTAACTTTATCTTCGATCGCTTTCTTCTCAGCGTCTGTAAGTTTTTCTGGATTTGCTACTACTGTCTTATCTGCCGGTTTAACGATGTCGTTTCCTGCATTTGGTTTAGTTGCAGCTTCTGGATCTTTCGTCAAGTCTGCTGCTGGAATTACAGCTGTCTTACCTTCTGGGGTTGTGACTGTCGCATTTCCTTTATCATCTACAACTACTGTTGCATCTGGATTTACAGCTTTAACTTTATCTTCGAT
>CAJNCH010000023.1:0-558 GCA_905221225.1 bacterium | reverse complement strand
CAACCAGGGGTCATCACAGTAGATGATAAAGGAAAAGTCACTGTCACAATTCCAAAAGAAGCTAACCCAGGAGATAAGATCACAGGTAAGGTTACAGTAACATACCCAGATGGCTCGAAAGACGAAGTACCGGTAAATGTAACGGTAACTAATCGAGATAAAGATGAGTACACACCGAAGTATGAAGATGAAACAGGAAAACCAGGCTCTAAGGTAGAAATACCATTAACTGAAGAGAATGGTAAGAAAATTCCAGATGGAACAACATTCGAAAGTGACCAACCAGGGGTCATCACAGTAGATGATAAAGGAAAAGTCACTGTCACAATTCCAAAAGAAGCTAAACCAGGAGACAAGATTACAGGTAAGGTTACAGTAACCTACCCAGATGGCTCGAAAGACGAAGTACCGGTAAATGTAACGGTAACTAATCGAGATAAAGATGAGTACACACCGAAGTATGAAGATGGCAATGGCAAACCAGGCTCTAAGGTAGAAATACCATTAACAGAAGAGAATGGTAAGAAAATTCCAGATGGAACAACCTTCGAAAGTGAC
>CAJNCH010000022.1:0-758 GCA_905221225.1 bacterium | reverse complement strand
TTATGTGACTTTCAGTCCGTCTCGCTCCGTTAGGTGCGAGACAAAAAAACCACCCGCTATGCGGGTGCGCGTCGAAGGTTATACCCAAAAAACTCCAAACGCGATACAATAAAGGTGTTCAAGCCAATTGTAAAGCGAAAGGAGAAAAATATGGCACAAAAGGCTCATAGTTTATCGCACACAAAGTGGCACTGTAAGTATCACATTGTGTTCACCCCTAAGTATAGACGAAAAGTCATCTATAATCAATATCGAAGTAGTTTAGGCGAAATATTTCATCGTTTGTGTAGTTATAAAGGAGTTGAAATTATCGAGGGTCACTTAATGCCAGACCATGTACATATGTTAGTAAGTATTCCACCAAGGATAAGTATTTCGAGTTTCATGGGTTATTTAAAAGGAAAAAGTTCACTCATGATGTTTGATAAACACGCCAACCTTAAGTATAAGTTTGGGAATCGGCATTTCTGGGCGGAAGGTTATTATGTAAGTACGGTGGGACTCAATGAAGCCACAATTAAGAAATATATTCAAGAGCAGGAAAAGCATGATATAGCACTAGATAAATTGAGTGTAAAAGAATATGAGGATCCCTTTAGGGATAGTGGTAAGTAATACTAAAGCCTCTTTAAGAGGCGAGTGACGAGTCAAGAGCAATAAGGCTTGAACAACGTGAAAGCCAGCGTCTTTAGGCGCTGGCTGGTAATTTGGGCTTATAGCCCTGGTACAAACCACCCGTTTGACGGGTGGTCATGATT
>CAJNCH010000021.1:0-1001 GCA_905221225.1 bacterium | reverse complement strand
GAAACAGACTATTTAGAAAAGAAATAGCTAACCATTTCATTGAAATTGTCTTGACTTTGCAAAATGGTGTCTTTCAAATAGCCTTTTGTGTTGTCATATTCTTTGATGCCCCTATAGTAAAAGGCTTTGTGTTCGTTTTCTATGATGAAAGGCATGATATTGTTTTTCAAACATTCTTTAAACATCACTAATCGCCCCACCCTACCATTGCCATCGCTAAAAGGGTGTATCTTTTCAAAAGCCACATGAAAATCTATGATGTTTTCCAAACTCACTTCAAGGTTGCGTTGGTAATTTTTCACAAGATTTGTCAATTCGCTTTCAACTAATTGGGGTCTTGTTGTGGCGCTATTGCCTACAAAATTAGGGTGTTTTTTGAAACCACCAATAACTTCATCAGAACAATTCTTTTTCAAGATTTTGTGTAAAGTTTTGAAGTATTCTAAATTCAAAGGTTCTTGATAGCTTTCAAGCAAGTGATTCACGCATTCAAAATGATTGATAGTTTCAAAAATATCATCAAGTTTGATATTGGCGTTTTTTTCAGTTACCTGTAGTGTTTCTTGAACCAATTTTTCAAATGTTTTTCATCTTTAGCGATGAAAGGTTTGAGCAGTTTCTCAGGCTTATCCACATCTTGGATTGAGATTTGGATTTGATTGTCATTCAATTTGACAATGTTAGTGATTTTCAAGTAGCTTGTTATCCCATCAGGGAATTGATCCACATTGTTGTTAGTGATATTGATCGTTTTGCCAATGTATTGTGCAAATTCCTTGATAGGCTTGTTAGTGATAGGGTGGATATTAGGCGTGAAAGTTTCAATTTCTTGCAACAAATTGTCTTTTTTGAAGGTGAAGCCTTTACTGACATACAAAAGTTCTAAAGCATATCGTTTGTCAGATACAGGGATTTTTTGCGGTTCACTTTTTCGGTTAGGGAAAGAAACATGCATGAAGAATTGGTTTTTTTCTTTAGTGATGTTTTCAACTTTTAAAATA
>CAJNCH010000020.1:0-1118 GCA_905221225.1 bacterium | reverse complement strand
GAAACAACAGCCGGTGTTCCAGGTGAAAAGGTAACAACGACTACTTATGAAGTGAATCCTAAAACAGGAGAAGTAACGGCAAATGAACCAACAAGTGAAACTACAAACCCTGTAACAAGAGTTGTAAAACGTGGAACACAACCGAAAGTAGAGAAAACACCAATTCCATTTGAAACTCGTTACGAACGTGATGACTCAGTTCCAGAAGGAACAGAAAATGAAGTAACAGCAGGTAAGAATGGTGAAACTGTTAAGACAACTACTTATGAACTAAACCCAACAACAGGTGAATTAACAGCAAATGAACCAACTTCAGTAACTACAAACCCAGTTACACGAGTTGTAAAACGTGGAACACAACCAAAAGTAGAAAGAACAGACATTCCATTCCCAACTCGTTATGAACGTGATGACTCAGTTCCAGAAGGAACAGAAAATGAAGTTACAGCAGGTAAGAATGGAGAAACAGTTAAGACAACGACTTATAATATCGATGAAAATACAGGTGTTGTAACTCCAAATGAACCAACTACAGTAACAACAGACCCTGTTACACGAGTTGTAAAACGTGGTACACAGCCGAAAGTAGAGAAAACACCAATTCTATTTGAAACTCGTTACGAACTTGACAATTCAATTCCAGAAGGGGAAGAAAGAGAAGTAACAGCAGGTGTCAATGGAGAAACTGTTAAGACAACTACTTATGAACTAAACCCAACAACAGGTGAAGTGACTGCAAATGAACCAACAAGTGTAACAACAAACCCTGTAACTCGTGTTGTAAAACGTGGTACACAACCGAAAGTAGAAAAAACACCAGAGAATCCACAACCAAAACCAGGAGAAGGTACACCAGAGAACCCACAACCGAAACCAGGAGAAGGTACACCGGAGAATCCACAACCGAAACCAGGAGAAGGAACACCGGAGAACCCACAACCGAAACCAGGAGAAGGAACACCGGAGAACCCACAACCGAAACCAGGAGAAGGAACACCGGAGAATCCACAACCGAAACCAGGAGAAGGAACACCGGAGAACCCACAACCGAAACCAGGAGAAGGAACACCGGAGAACCCACAACCGAAACCAGGAGAAGGAACACCGGAGAACCCACA
>CAJNCH010000019.1:0-5204 GCA_905221225.1 bacterium | reverse complement strand
GGTCCGTTGGTCAAGGGGTTAAGACACCGCCTTTTCACGGCGGTAACACGGGTTCGAATCCCGTACGGACTATGGTATGTTGCGGTAGGAACACTTGATGAAAAAAGTTTTAAAAAAGTTTCAAAAAAGTGTTGACAAGCGAAAGCGGCTGTGATATACTAATATAGTTGTCGCTTGAGAGAAGCGAGTGACAAAGACCTTTGAAAACTGAACAAGACGAACCAATGTGCAGGGCGCTATAACTAAAGTTATAGTACTGAACAATGAAAAAACAATAAATCTGTCAGTGACAGAAATGAGTGAGAACTCAAACTTTTAATGAGAGTTTGATCCTGGCTCAGGACGAACGCTGGCGGCGTGCCTAATACATGCAAGTAGAACGCTGAAGGAGGAGCTTGCTTCTCCGGATGAGTTGCGAACGGGTGAGTAACGCGTAGGTAACCTGCCTGGTAGCGGGGGATAACTATTGGAAACGATAGCTAATACCGCATAATAGTAGATGTTGCATGACATTTGCTTAAAAGGTGCAATTGCATCACTACCAGATGGACCTGCGTTGTATTAGCTAGTTGGTGGGGTAACGGCTCACCAAGGCGACGATACATAGCCGACCTGAGAGGGTGATCGGCCACACTGGGACTGAGACACGGCCCAGACTCCTACGGGAGGCAGCAGTAGGGAATCTTCGGCAATGGACGGAAGTCTGACCGAGCAACGCCGCGTGAGTGAAGAAGGTTTTCGGATCGTAAAGCTCTGTTGTAAGAGAAGAACGAGTGTGAGAGTGGAAAGTTCACACTGTGACGGTATCTTACCAGAAAGGGACGGCTAACTACGTGCCAGCAGCCGCGGTAATACGTAGGTCCCGAGCGTTGTCCGGATTTATTGGGCGTAAAGCGAGCGCAGGCGGTTAGATAAGTCTGAAGTTAAAGGCTGTGGCTTAACCATAGTACGCTTTGGAAACTGTTTAACTTGAGTGCAAGAGGGGAGAGTGGAATTCCATGTGTAGCGGTGAAATGCGTAGATATATGGAGGAACACCGGTGGCGAAAGCGGCTCTCTGGCTTGTAACTGACGCTGAGGCTCGAAAGCGTGGGGAGCAAACAGGATTAGATACCCTGGTAGTCCACGCCGTAAACGATGAGTGCTAGGTGTTAGACCCTTTCCGGGGTTTAGTGCCGCAGCTAACGCATTAAGCACTCCGCCTGGGGAGTACGACCGCAAGGTTGAAACTCAAAGGAATTGACGGGGGCCCGCACAAGCGGTGGAGCATGTGGTTTAATTCGAAGCAACGCGAAGAACCTTACCAGGTCTTGACATCCCTCTGACCGCTCTAGAGATAGAGCTTTCCTTCGGGACAGAGGTGACAGGTGGTGCATGGTTGTCGTCAGCTCGTGTCGTGAGATGTTGGGTTAAGTCCCGCAACGAGCGCAACCCCTATTGTTAGTTGCCATCATTTAGTTGGGCACTCTAGCGAGACTGCCGGTAATAAACCGGAGGAAGGTGGGGATGACGTCAAATCATCATGCCCCTTATGACCTGGGCTACACACGTGCTACAATGGCTGGTACAACGAGTCGCAAGCCGGTGACGGCAAGCTAATCTCTTAAAGCCAGTCTCAGTTCGGATTGTAGGCTGCAACTCGCCTACATGAAGTCGGAATCGCTAGTAATCGCGGATCAGCACGCCGCGGTGAATACGTTCCCGGGCCTTGTACACACCGCCCGTCACACCACGAGAGTTTGTAACACCCGAAGTCGGTGAGGTAACCGTAAGGAGCCAGCCGCCTAAGGTGGGATAGATGATTGGGGTGAAGTCGTAACAAGGTAGCCGTATCGGAAGGTGCGGCTGGATCACCTCCTTTCTAAGGATAAGGAACTGCACATTGGTCTTGTTTAGTCTTGAGAGGTCTTGTGGGGCCTTAGCTCAGCTGGGAGAGCGCCTGCTTTGCACGCAGGAGGTCAGCGGTTCGATCCCGCTAGGCTCCATTGGTGAGAGATCACCAAGTAATGCACATTGAAAATTGAATATCTATATCAAATAGTAACAAGAAAATAAACCGAAAACGCTGTAGTATTAATAAGAGTTTATGACTGAAAGGTCAGAAAAATAAGGTTAAGTTAATAAGGGCGCACGGTGGATGCCTTGGCACTAGGAGCCGAAGAAGGACGTGACAAACGACGATATGCCTTGGGTAGCTGTAAGTAAGCGATGATCCAGGGATTTCCGAATGGGGGAACCCAACAGGTACTACCTGTTACCCGCATCTGTTAAGGATGTGAGGAGGAAGACGCAGTGAACTGAAACATCTAAGTAGCTGCAGGAAGAGAAAGCAAAAGCGATTGCCTTAGTAGCGGCGAGCGAAACGGCAGAAGGGCAAACCGAAGAGTTTACTCTTCGGGGTTGTAGGACTGCAATGTGGACTCAAAGATTATAGAAGAATGATTTGGGAAGATCAGCCAAAGAGAGTAATAGCCTCGTATTTAAAATAGTCTTTGTACCTAGCAGTATCCTGAGTACGGCGGGACACGTGAAATCCCGTCGGAATCTGGGAGGACCATCTCCCAACCCTAAATACTCCCTAGTGACCGATAGTGAACCAGTACCGTGAGGGAAAGGTGAAAAGCACCCCGGGAGGGGAGTGAAATAGAACCTGAAACCGTGTGCCTACAACAAGTTCGAGCCCGTTAATGGGTGAGAGCGTGCCTTTTGTAGAATGAACCGGCGAGTTACGTTATGATGCGAGGTTAAGTTGAAGAGACGGAGCCGTAGGGAAACCGAGTCTGAATAGGGCGCCTTAGTATCATGACGTAGACCCGAAACCATGTGACCTACCCATGAGCAGGTTGAAGGTGCGGTAAGACGCACTGGAGGACCGAACCAGGGCACGTTGAAAAGTGCTTGGATGACTTGTGGGTAGCGGAGAAATTCCAAACGAACTTGGAGATAGCTGGTTCTCTCCGAAATAGCTTTAGGGCTAGCGTCGACATTAGAGATTCTTGGAGGTAGAGCACTGTTTGGGTGAGGGGTCCATCCCGGATTACCAATCTCAGATAAACTCCGAATGCCAATGAATTATGGTCGGCAGTCAGACTGCGAGTGCTAAGATCCGTAGTCGAAAGGGAAACAGCCCAGACCACCAGCTAAGGTCCCAAAATAATTGTTAAGTGGAAAAGGATGTGGGGTTGCACAGACAACTAGGATGTTAGCTTAGAAGCAGCTATTCATTCAAAGAGTGCGTAATAGCTCACTAGTCGAGTGACCCTGCGCCGAAAATGTACCGGGGCTAAAACAATTTACCGAAGCTGTGGATACCTTTATAGGTATGGTAGGAGAGCGTTCTATGTGTGATGAAGGTGTACCGTGAGGAGTGCTGGAACGCATAGAAGTGAGAATGCCGGTATGAGTAGCGAAAGACAGGTGAGAATCCTGTCCACCGTAAGACTAAGGTTTCCAGGGGAAGGCTCGTCCGCCCTGGGTTAGTCGGGACCTAAGGAGAGACCGAAAGGTGTATCCGATGGACAACAGGTTGATATTCCTGTACTAGAGTATGTAGTGATGGAGGGACGCAGTAGGCTAACTAAAGCAGACGGTTGGAAGTGTCTGTCTAAGCAGTGAGGTGTGAACTGAGTCAAATGCTTAGTTCTATAACATTGAGCTGTGATGGGGAGCGAAGTTTAGTAGCGAAGTTAGTGACGTCACACTGCCAAGAAAAGCTTCTAGCGTTTAAACATACTCTACCCGTACCGCAAACCGACACAGGTAGTCGAGGCGAGTAGCCTCAGGTGAGCGAGAGAACTCTCGTTAAGGAACTCGGCAAAATGACCCCGTAACTTCGGGAGAAGGGGTGCTGACTTTAAGTCAGCCGCAGTGAATAGGCCCAAGCAACTGTTTATCAAAAACACAGCTCTCTGCTAAATCGTAAGATGATGTATAGGGGGTGACGCCTGCCCGGTGCTGGAAGGTTAAGAGGAGTGCTTAGCGTAAGCGAAGGTATGAATTGAAGCCCCAGTAAACGGCGGCCGTAACTATAACGGTCCTAAGGTAGCGAAATTCCTTGTCGGGTAAGTTCCGACCCGCACGAAAGGCGTAATGATTTGGGCACTGTCTCAACGAGAGACTCGGTGAAATTTTAGTACCTGTGAAGATGCAGGTTACCCGCGACAGGACGGAAAGACCCCATGGAGCTTTACTGCAGTTTGATATTGAGTGTCTGTACCACATGTACAGGATAGGTAGGAGTCTATGAGATCGGGACGCCAGTTTCGAAGGAGACGTTGTTGGGATACTACCCTTGTGTTATGGCCACTCTAACCCGGATAGGTGATCCCTATCGGAGACAGTGTCTGACGGGCAGTTTGACTGGGGCGGTCGCCTCCTAAAAGGTAACGGAGGCGCCCAAAGGTTCCCTCAGAATGGTTGGAAATCATTCGCAGAGTGTAAAGGTATAAGGGAGCTTGACTGCGAGAGCTACAACTCGAGCAGGGACGAAAGTCGGGCTTAGTGATCCGGTGGTTCCGTATGGAAGGGCCATCGCTCAACGGATAAAAGCTACCCTGGGGATAACAGGCTTATCTCCCCCAAGAGTTCACATCGACGGGGAGGTTTGGCACCTCGATGTCGGCTCGTCGCATCCTGGGGCTGTAGTCGGTCCCAAGGGTTGGGCTGTTCGCCCATTAAAGCGGCACGCGAGCTGGGTTCAGAACGTCGTGAGACAGTTCGGTCCCTATCCGTCGCGGGCGTAGGAAATTTGAGAGGATCTGCTCCTAGTACGAGAGGACCAGAGTGGACTTACCGCTGGTGTACCAGTTGTCTTGCCAAAGGCATCGCTGGGTAGCTATGTAGGGAAGGGATAAACGCTGAAAGCATCTAAGTGTGAAACCCACCTCAAGATGAGATTTCCCATGATTTTATATCAGTAAGAGCCCTGAGAGATGATCAGGTAGATAGGTTAGAAGTGGAAGTGTGGCGACACATGTAGCGGACTAATACTAATAGCTCGAGGACTTATCCAAAGTAACTGAGAATATGAAAGCGAACGGTTTTCTTAGTTTGAATAGATATTCAATTTTGAGTAGGTATTACTCAGAGTTAAGTGACGATAGCCTAGGAGATACACCTGTACCCATGCCGAACACAGAAGTTAAGCCCTAGAACGCCGGAAGTAGTTGGGGGTTGCCCCCTGTGAGATATGGAAGTCGCTTAGCT
>CAJNCH010000018.1:0-5270 GCA_905221225.1 bacterium | reverse complement strand
GTTGAGGCTGAGGCACTTGCTACCGCACTCGTTGACGCTGAAGCTGAAGCGACTGCACTCGTTGACGCTGAGGCTGAGGCACTTGCTACCGCACTCGTTGACGCTGAAGCTGAAGCCACCGCACTTGTTGAGGCTGAGGCTGAAGCCACCGCGCTTGTTGACGCTGAAGCTGAAGCTACCGCACTAGTAGAGGCTGAGGCTGAAGCTGAGGCCACCGCACTTGTTGAGGCTGAGGCACTTGCTACCGCACTCGTTGACGCTGAAGCTGAAGCGACTGCACTCGTTGACGCTGAGGCTGAAGCCACCGCACTCGTTGATGCTGAAGCTGAGGCTACCGCACTGGTTGACGCTGAAGCTGAAGCCACTGCACTTGTAGAGGCTGAGGCACTTGCTACTGCACTGGTTGACGCTGAAGCTGAAGCGACTGCGCTTGTCGATGCTGAGGCACTTGCCACCGCACTTGTTGAGGCTGAAGCTGAGGCTACCGCACTCGTTGATGCTGAAGCTGAGGCTACTGCGCTTGTCGATGCTGAGGCACTTGCGACCGCACTCGTTGATGCTGAGGCTGAAGCTACCGCACTTGTTGACGCTGAGGCTGAAGCCACCGCACTTGTCGATGCTGAGGCACTTGCCACCGCACTCGTTGACGCTGAGGCTGAAGCTACCGCACTTGTTGATGCTGAAGCTGAGACTACTGCACTTGTTGATGCTGAGGCTGAAGCTACCGCACTCGTTGACGCTGAAGCTGAAGCCACCGCACTTGTTGAGGCTGAGGCTGAAGCCACCGCGCTTGTTGACGCTGAAGCTGAAGCTACCGCACTAGTAGAGGCTGAGGCTGAAGCTACCGCACTTGTTGATGCTGAAGCTGAGGCCACCGCGCTTGTTGACGCTGAGGCTGAGGCTACTGCGCTTGTTGATGCCGAAGCTGAAGCTACTGCACTAGTCGATGCTGAGGCACTTGCTACCGCACTCGTTGATGCTGAAGCTGAGGCTACTGCGCTTGTCGATGCTGAGGCACTTGCTACCGCACTCGTTGATGCTGAGGCTGAAGCTACTGCGCTTGTTGACGCTGAAGCTGAGGCCACCGCACTGGTCGATGCTGAGGCTGAAGCCACCGCACTTGTTGACGCTGAAGCACTTGCTACCGCACTTGTTGATGCTGAAGCTGAGGCCACCGCGCTTGTTGACGCTGAGGCTGAGGCCACCGCACTCGTTGACGCTGAAGCTGAAGCTACTGCACTCGTTGACGCTGAAGCTGAAGCCACCGCACTCGTAGAGGCTGAGGCACTTGCTACCGCACTTGTTGACGCTGAAGCTGAGGCTACCGCACTTGTTGACGCTGAAGCTGAGGCCACCGCGCTTGTTGAGGCTGAAGCTGAGGCCACCGCGCTTGTTGATGCCGAAGCTGAAGCCACTGCACTAGTCGATGCTGAGGCTGAAGCCACCGCACTCGTTGACGCTGAGGCACTTGCTACCGCACTTGTTGACGCTGAGGCTGAAGCTACTGCACTTGTAGAGGCTGAGGCACTTGCTACCGCGCTTGTTGAGGCTGAAGCTGAAGCTACTGCACTGGTTGACGCTGAGGCACTTGCTACCGCACTGGTTGATGCTGAGGCTGAAGCCACCGCACTGGTTGATGCTGAAGCTGAGGCTACTGCACTAGTAGAGGCTGAAGCTGAAGCTACTGCACTGGTTGATGCTGAAGCTGAGGCTACTGCACTAGTAGAGGCTGAAGCTACTGCGCTTGTTGACGCTGAAGCTGAGGCCACCGCACTTGTCGATGCTGAAGCTGAGGCCACCGCACTTGTTGACGCTGAGGCTGAAGCCACCGCACTTGTCGATGCTGAAGCTGAGGCTACTGCGCTAGTCGATGCTGAGGCTGAGGCCACTGCACTCGTTGACGCTGAGGCTGAAGCCACTGCACTTGTTGACGCTGAAGCTGAAGCCACTGCACTTGTTGAGGCTGAAGCTGAGGCTACTGCACTTGTTGAGGCTGAAGCTGAGGCTACTGCGCTAGTCGATGCTGAGGCTGAAGCCACCGCGCTTGTTGACGCTGAAGCTGAAGCTACCGCACTTGTTGAGGCTGAGGCTGAAGCTACCGCGCTTGTTGACGCTGAGGCTGAAGCCACCGCGCTTGTTGACGCTGAAGCTGAAGCTACCGCACTTGTTGACGCTGAAGCTGAGGCTACTGCGCTAGTCGATGCTGAGGCTGAAGCCACCGCGCTTGTTGAGGCTGAAGCTGAAGCTACCGCACTTGTTGATGCCGAAGCTGAAGCCACTGCACTCGTTGACGCTGAGGCACTTGCTACCGCACTTGTTGACGCTGAAGCTGAAGCTACCGCACTTGTCGATGCTGAGGCTGAAGCTACCGCACTGGTTGAGGCTGAAGCTGAAGCCACCGCACTTGTTGACGCTGAAGCTGAGGCTACTGCACTTGTTGAGGCTGAAGCTGAGGCTACTGCGCTAGTCGATGCTGAGGCTGAAGCCACCGCGCTTGTTGACGCTGAAGCTGAAGCGACTGCGCTAGTTGATGCTGAAGCTGAGGCCACCGCGCTTGTCGATGCTGAGGCTGAGGCCACTGCACTCGTTGACGCTGAGGCTGAAGCCACTGCACTTGTTGAGGCTGAGGCTGAAGCTACTGCGCTAGTCGATGCTGAAGCTGAAGCCACCGCGCTGGTTGACGCTGAGGCACTTGCCACCGCACTTGTTGAGGCTGAAGCTGAAGCGACTGCGCTAGTTGATGCTGAAGCTGAGGCCACCGCGCTTGTCGAAGCTGAAGCTGAAGCGACTGCGCTTGTCGAAGCTGAAGCTGAAGCTACTGCGCTTGTCGAAGCTGAAGCTGAAGCTACCGCACTAGTAGAGGCTGAGGCACTTGCTACCGCACTTGTTGATGCTGAAGCTGAAGCTACCGCACTTGTCGATGCTGAGGCTGAAGCCACCGCGCTTGTTGACGCTGAAGCTGAAGCTACCGCACTTGTTGAGGCTGAGGCACTTGCTACCGCGCTGGTTGACGCTGAGGCACTTGCTACCGCACTTGTTGAGGCTGAAGCTGAGGCCACCGCACTTGTTGACGCTGAAGCTGAGGCTACTGCACTAGTAGACGCTGAGGCACTTGCCACCGCACTTGTTGACGCTGAAGCTGAAGCCACCGCACTCGTTGACGCTGAAGCTGAAGCTACCGCACTTGTTGAGGCTGAAGCTGAAGCCACTGCACTAGTAGAGGCTGAGGCACTTGCCACCGCACTGGTTGACGCTGAAGCTGAGGCCACCGCACTTGTCGATGCTGAGGCTGAAGCTACCGCACTGGTTGACGCTGAGGCTGAGGCCACTGCGCTTGTTGATGCCGAAGCTGAAGCTACCGCACTAGTCGATGCTGAGGCTGAAGCTACTGCACTAGTAGAGGCTGAAGCTGAAGCTACCGCACTTGTTGACGCTGAGGCTGAAGCCACCGCGCTTGTTGACGCTGAAGCTGAGGCCACCGCACTCGTTGATGCTGAGGCTGAGGCCACCGCGCTTGTTGACGCTGAGGCTGAAGCTACCGCACTGGTTGACGCTGAAGCTGAAGCCACTGCACTTGTCGATGCTGAAGCTGAGGCTACTGCACTTGTCGATGCTGAGGCACTTGCTACCGCACTTGTTGAGGCTGAGGCTGAGGCCACTGCACTCGTTGAGGCTGAGGCTGAGGCCACTGCACTCGTTGACGCTGAAGCTGAGGCCACCGCACTTGTCGATGCTGAAGCTGAAGCCACCGCGCTAGTAGATGCTGAGGCACTTGCTACCGCACTCGTTGACGCTGAAGCTGAAGCTACTGCGCTTGTTGACGCTGAAGCTGAAGCTACCGCGCTCGTTGACGCTGAAGCTGAGGCTACCGCACTTGTTGACGCTGAAGCTGAAGCCACCGCACTTGTTGACGCTGAAGCTGAAGCTACTGCACTTGTTGATGCTGAAGCACTTGCTACCGCACTTGTTGAGGCTGAGGCACTTGCCACCGCACTTGTCGATGCTGAGGCTGATGCCACCGCACTCGTTGACGCTGAAGCTGAAGCGACCGCGCTAGTAGAGGCTGAAGCTGAAGCCACTGCACTCGTTGAGGCTGAGGCTGAGGCTACCGCACTTGTTGAGGCTGAGGCACTTGCTACCGCACTTGTCGATGCTGAGGCTGAAGCCACCGCACTAGTAGAGGCTGAAGCTGAAGCCACTGCACTTGTCGATGCTGAGGCTGAGGCTACTGCACTTGTAGAGGCTGAGGCACTTGCTACCGCACTTGTTGACGCTGAAGCTGAGGCTACTGCACTTGTAGATGCTGAAGCTGAGGCCACCGCGCTTGTTGACGCTGAAGCTGAAGCTACCGCACTTGTTGAGGCTGAAGCTGAAGCCACCGCGCTTGTTGAGGCTGAGGCACTTGCTACCGCACTTGTCGATGCTGAGGCTGAAGCCACCGCACTAGTAGAGGCTGAAGCTGAAGCCACTGCACTTGTCGATGCTGAGGCTGAGGCCACTGCGCTTGTAGAGGCTGAGGCACTTGCTACCGCACTTGTTGAGGCTGAAGCTGAGGCTACTGCACTTGTAGATGCTGAAGCTGAGGCCACCGCGCTTGTTGACGCTGAAGCTGAAGCTACCGCACTTGTTGACGCTGAAGCTGAAGCCACCGCACTAGTAGAGGCTGAAGCTGAAGCCACCGCGCTTGTTGAGGCTGAAGCTGAAGCCACCGCACTAGTAGAGGCTGAAGCTGAAGCCACCGCGCTAGTAGATGCTGAGGCACTTGCTACCGCACTCGTTGACGCTGAAGCTGAAGCTACTGCGCTTGTTGACGCTGAAGCTGAAGCTACCGCACTTGTTGAGGCTGAGGCACTTGCTACCGCACTCGTTGACGCTGAAGCTGAGGCCACCGCACTGGTTGACGCTGAGGCACTTGCTACTGCACTCGTTGACGCTGAAGCTGAGGCCACCGCACTGGTTGACGCTGAGGCTGAGGCTACTGCACTTGTAGAGGCTGAGGCACTTGCTACCGCACTTGTTGACGCTGAAGCTGAGGCTACTGCACTTGTAGATGCTGAAGCTGATGCCACCGCGCTTGTTGACGCTGAAGCTGAAGCTACCGCACTTGTTGAGGCTGAAGCTGAAGCTACCGCACTTGTTGACGCTGAAGCTGAAGCCACCGCACTAGTAGAGGCTGAAGCTGAAGCCACCGCGCTTGTTGAGGCTGAGGCACTTGCTACCGCACTTGTCGATGCTGAGGCTGAAGCCACCGCACTAGTAGAGGCTGAAGC
>CAJNCH010000017.1:0-20555 GCA_905221225.1 bacterium | reverse complement strand
CTTCGACGCGCACCCGCATAGCGGGTGGTTTTTTTGTCTCGCACCTAACGGAGCGAGACGGACTGAAAGTCACATAATGAAAATGAACAAAATGCTTGCGCTTGCAAGCGTTTTTTGTTATGATAAAAGAGTCTTCAGGGCAGGGTGAAATTCCCGACCGGCGGTAAATTTGACTAGCTATTTTAGCTTTCTCGTCGTTGTCTTGTCTCGATATACTTTAAGTATTATCTTCGACTGCGACGCCTAGATAAATCTAAGATATCTTAGCCAAATAAGTCCGCGAGCGCAAGCTGATGTGGTGAGATTCCACAACCGACAGTATAGTCTGGATGGGAGAAGACGAAAGAATAGCTTTGTCTGTTCTGATAGATTTATAGCCAGACTGTAACCGCTTACTTTAATAGAGTGAGAGGGAACTTTTGGGATATAAAAAGTGAGAATAGATAGAGGAATCCTTTCTAACTTCTTCTGATTTTATAGAAAATTGGAGGAACCTGTTATGACAAACACACGTCGACTTTCGACCATTGCAATTCTATCAGCCATTTCATTTGTGCTGATGTACTTTGACTTTCCGCTCTTGCCAGCGGCATCCTTCCTCAAGATTGAATTTAGTATCTTGCCAGTCCTTGTGGGCTTAGTGGTCATGGACTTGCCTGCTGCTCTAGGAATCCTCTTGCTTCGCTCACTCTTGAAATTGCTTCTTAATAGCCAGGGAGTGAATACTTACATTGGTTTGCCGATGAATATCGTAGCTTTGGGAGTTTTTGTCATCGTATTTGCTTTGATTTGGAAAAAGGAACGGACAACCCTTCGTTTCCTACTAGGATCTCTAGCTGGAACTATTGGCTTGACCGTGGCAATGTTGGTTCTCAACTATGTTTATGCTGTTCCTTTGTACGCTAAGTTTGCTAACTTTGATATTGGAAAAATTTTGGGACTTTCCAACTACTTAATGACCATGGTATTACCTTTTAACTTGATTGAGGGTATCATCTTTGCCGTTTCATTC
The DNA here is from genome assembly GCA_905221225.1 of bacterium. Taxonomy (GTDB): domain Bacteria; phylum Bacillota; class Bacilli; order Lactobacillales; family Streptococcaceae; genus Streptococcus. The sequence goes on along the minus strand of CAJNCH010000017.1, from coordinate 19,543 downwards.
TGGTTGTTGTATGTTCTCTTGAAACCAACCTTAAAACATTATGAAAGATAAACAAACATTTTTGATGAAGGGCAGTTTTGCCCTTTTACTTTTCGTTATTCTTGGCTACATGGTCAAATTTTACCCTGAAATGTTGGTTGGTTTTGACCAACCGATTCAGACTGCCGTTCGAGGTGACTTGCCAGATTACTTGACTATTATTTTTCGAGCCATCACACGCTTGATTGATATTCCGGTGATTATCACTTGGGTGGTCATTACAGCCTTTGTCTTTTATCGTAAGAGATGGAAGATAGAAAGTTTCTTCATGCTGGGAAATCTGGCTTTGGCAGGTCTTTTAATCCTGACCTTTAAAAACATCTACCAGCGCCCACGCCCAGCTATCTTACATCTGGTAGAGGAGAAAGGATTTTCCTTTCCAAGTGGGCATTCTCTAGCAGTGACGCTGATGGTAGGAACTTTGATTATCATTCTCAGTCAACGGATTAAAAATCCAGTTTGGAGAAAAATCGTGCAAATCGTCCTTGGTATCTACATAGTCAGTGTGCTGGTATCAAGGGTCTATCTAGGAGTTCACTACCCATCAGACGTCCTTGCCAGTCTCTGTGTCGGCTTGGGAGTCTTGTTTATCGAGTTTCCCTTCTATGATAAGCTCCGCTTCCAATGGCGATTTAAGGGCAAGCAGAAGTGAGTATTGAATTCGCTTGAGGAGAAAGAAATGAAAGTCAACATAAAAGATCTTCATCCAACTCAACTATACTTATCAGAAAATAAACTAGAAGGCATTCAGACGCTTTATCAGTTGGCAGAAATAATCAATGTTGCTCCAATCAGTATTCTTGCGTTCGGAGATTGCTTGTTGATTACAGATGGACATCACAGGGCTTATCAGGCTTTATTGGCAGGTCAAGATACGATTTCTGCTGAGTGGGATAGAGATGGTGGCGATGAACTGTATTATCTCTATGCGCAAGCTTGCGAGGAAAGAAAGATTTACTCTGTTCTGGATTTAAAAAATCATATCTTACCTCAAGATGAGTATGAAGCAAAATGGTATAACTGGTGTGAGGGTTTTAATCAAGCAGCAACTCTCTTATTGAAAAGGAAAGCAGATGAAACAGACCCTACAAATAGATAATGCACTGCGTCTTGTTCCTCATTATAAGGTCAATCATTGTGAGGAAGCTTTGGCTTGGTATCAGGATGTGAACTTGGTTTACCTCGTAGATGGTGTGAAGAGACCTTACAGTCCAGCGACCTTGGAAGCTATGTATTCCTATTTGGATCAGCATGGTGAGCTTTTTTGGATTGAAGTCAAGGAGAAGGGAGAATGGTTTCCAATTGGGGATGTTACTCTATCTCAGGATAATCTCCCCATTGTGATTGGGAATCCCGCTTACCAACATCGAGGACTTGGGAAAAAGGTTCTAAGTACTTTGGTTGAATTGGCTCGAGTAAAAGGATGGAAAGAATTGAGAGTCAAGGAAATCTACACCTACAATCATACTTCTAGGAGGTGTTTCAAGTCGCTTGGATTTGTGGAAGATGGAGCAACAGAAAAAGGAACGAGTTTTATATTGAAATTAGTCTAATCTAACTTGTTTTTTAACTAAAAATCTGATAAACTAAGTAGTAATTGAATAGAAATCCGCAAGACTAGTAACTCAAGGGAAGTATATCAGGGAGGAGAGCCGTGACTGCAAGCTCTCTATATGAAAGCTGGGCGAATTCACTTGCGCATGGATTTAGAAATGAAGGTCTGACTTGTCAGATGAAAACGGATGGTACCGCGTGTCAACGCTCCGAGTGGAGTTTTTGGCATGTGGTTTTCTTTTTATCTACGAGCGACTGATGGAGGAATTATGTCAACTATTGAAGAACAATTAAAAGCGCTTCGCGAAGAAACGCTGGCTAGCTTGAAGCAGATTACTGCTGAAAATGAAAAAGAGATGCAAGATTTGCGTGTCTCAGTCCTTGGGAAAAAAGGGTCGCTTACTGAAATCCTCAAAGGGATGAAAGATGTCTCTGCTGAGATGCGTCCAATCATCGGGAAACACGTCAATGAAGCTCGTGATGTTTTGACAGCAGCCTTTGAAGAAACAGCTAAACTCCTGGAAGAAAAGAAAATCGCAGCTCAACTTGCTAGCGAGAGCATCGATGTGACACTTCCAGGTCGTCCAGTTGCGACTGGTCACCGTCATGTTTTGACACAAACCAGTGAAGAAATCGAAGATATTTTCATTGGGATGGGGTACCAAGTCGTGGATGGTTTTGAAGTGGAGCAAGACTACTACAACTTTGAGCGTATGAATCTTCCAAAAGATCACCCAGCCCGTGATATGCAGGACACTTTCTACATCACAGAAGAAATCTTACTTCGTACCCACACGTCTCCAGTTCAGGCGCGTGCTATGGATGCTCATGATTTTTCTAAAGGTCCTTTGAAAATGATCTCACCAGGGCGTGTGTTCCGTCGTGATACAGACGATGCGACCCACAGTCACCAGTTCCACCAAATCGAAGGCTTGGTTGTTGGGAAAAATATTTCTATGGCCGACCTTCAAGGAACGCTTCAATTGATTGTTCAAAAAATGTTTGGTGAAGAGCGCCAGATCCGTTTGCGTCCATCTTACTTCCCATTCACTGAGCCATCTGTTGAGGTGGATGTTTCTTGCTTCAAGTGTGGTGGAGAAGGCTGTAATGTATGTAAAAAAACAGGTTGGATCGAAATTATGGGTGCCGGTATGGTTCACCCACGTGTCCTTGAAATGAGTGGTATCGATGCGACTGTCTACTCTGGTTTTGCATTTGGTCTTGGACAAGAACGTGTCGCTATGCTCCGTTACGGAATAAACGATATCCGTGGATTCTACCAAGGAGATGTCCGCTTCTCAGAACAGTTTAAATAAGATTGAAACCTGAAACACAGTCCTATACAGTCCTAGTCATTTTCTCTCGATAGAGAATGGCAAGGACTGACTCGAAGAAAAAGAAAGGAATTGAAAAGGTTCCACTTGGTGGGATCTTACAATCAGAATTATGCTTGTATCTTATAAATGGTTAAAAGAATTGGTGGACATTGATGTGCCATCACAAGAGTTGGCTGAAAAAATGTCAACTACAGGGATCGAGGTAGAAGGTGTCGAATCACCTGCTGCTGGTCTCTCAAAAATTGTCGTCGGTGAGGTCTTGTCTTGCGAAGATGTGCCAGAAACTCACCTCCATGTTTGTCAGGTTAACGTTGGCGAAGAAGAAGCTCGTCAAATCGTTTGTGGTGCACCGAATGTGCGTGCTGGGATCAAGGTCATGGTGGCACTTCCAGGAGCTCGCATCGCTGACAACTACAAAATCAAAAAAGGGAAAATCCGTGGTTTAGAGTCACTTGGAATGATCTGTTCACTTGGTGAATTGGGTATTTCTGACTCAATTGTGCCTAAGGAATTCTCAGATGGTATCCAAATCTTGCCAGAAAATGCCCTTCCTGGGGATGAAGTCTTCTCATATCTAGACTTGGATGATGAAATTATCGAACTTTCCATCACCCCTAACCGTGCGGACGCTCTTTCTATGCGTGGAGTGGCTCATGAAGTAGCAGCCATCTATGACAAGGCAGTCAACTTTAAAGAATTTACTCTTTCAGAAACAGACCAAGCTGCTGTAGACGCCCTTTCTGTAGGTATTGAAACAGACAAGGCCCCTTACTATGCCGCTCGTATCTTGGACAATGTGACTATCGTACCAAGTCCACAATGGTTACAAAATCTCCTCATGAACGAAGGCATCCGTCCAATCAATAACGTAGTGGACGTGACCAACTACATCTTGCTCTACTTTGGTCAACCGATGCATGCCTTTGATTTGGATACCTTTGAAGGAAATGACATCCGTGTGCGTGAAGCGCGTGCTGGTGAAAAATTGGTGACCTTGGATGGTGAAGAACGTGATTTGGACGTGAATGACTTAGTCATCACTGTCGCAGACAAGCCAGTAGCTCTTGCAGGTGTTATGGGTGGTCAAGCAACAGAAATCTCTGAAAAATCTAGTCGCGTTGTCCTTGAAGCTGCAGTCTTCAACGGAAAATCAATCCGTAAGACCAGCGGTCGTCTTAACCTTCGTTCTGAGTCATCTTCTCGCTTTGAAAAAGGCATCAATGTGGCAACAGTCAATGAAGCCCTTGATGCGGCAGCTAGCATGATTGCAGAACTTGCAGGTGCGACGGTGCGTAAAGGTATCGTTTCAGCGGGTGAGCTTGACACCTCTGATGTGGAAGTTTCTTCAACCCTTGCAGACGTTAACCGCGTCCTTGGTACGGAGCTTTCATATGCTGATGTAGAAGATGTCTTCCGTCGTCTTAGATTTGGTCTTTCTGGAAATGCAGATAGTTTTACAGTCAGCGTACCACGTCGTCGTTGGGATATCACCATTGAAGCAGACCTCTTTGAAGAAATCGCTCGTATCTATGGTTACGATCGCTTGCCAACCAGTCTTCCAAAAGACGATGGAACAGCTGGTGAATTGACTGTGACACAAAAACTTCGTCGTCAATTTCGTACGATCGCTGAAGGGGCAGGTTTGACAGAAATCATTACCTACGCTCTGACAACGCCTGAAAAAGCAGTTGAGTTCACAGCTCAACCAAGTAACCTTACAGAACTCATGTGGCCAATGACCGTGGATCGTTCTGTCCTCCGTCAAAATATGATCTCAGGTATTTTGGATACGGTGGCCTACAACGTAGCTCGTAAGAACAAAAACTTGGCACTTTACGAGATTGGAAAAGTCTTTGAACAAACTGGTAATCCAAAAGAAGAACTTCCAAATGAAATCAACAGCTTTGCCTTTGCCTTGACAGGCTTGGTGGCTGAAAAAGATTTCCAAACAGCAGCAGTTCCAGTTGATTTCTTCTATGCTAAGGGAATCCTTGAAGCCCTCTTTGCTCGTTTGGGACTAGAAGTGACCTATACAGCAACAGCTGAGATTGCTAGTCTCCACCCAGGTCGTACAGCTATGATTTCACTTGGTGACCAAGTTCTTGGTTTCCTTGGCCAAGTGCATCCAGTCACTGCTAAGGCTTACGATATTCCAGAAACGTATGTAGCGGAACTTAATCTTTCAGCCATCGAAGCAGCGCTTCAACCAGCTGTTCCATTTGTTGAAATCACGAAATTCCCAGCAGTCAGCCGTGACGTTGCCCTTCTCCTCAAGGCAGAAGTGACTCATCAAGAAGTTGTAGATGCTATCCAAGCTGCGGGCGTGAAACGTTTGACAGATATCAAACTCTTTGACGTCTTCTCAGGCGAAAAATTGGGACTTGGTATGAAGTCAATGGCTTATAGCTTGACCTTCCAAAATCCAGAAGACAGCTTAACGGACGAAGAAGTAGCACGCTATATGGAAAAAATCCAAGCATCACTTGAAGAAAAAGTGAATGCAGAAGTGCGTTAACTCATCAATCCATCCTCCGGGGTGGATTTTTCTTTTCAAATAACAATTCAGGATCAAAAATGGACAGTTGAGGAGCGGAGGTGATAAATTGAGTTTTCTGCTGTATAATGGATTTATCACTAAAAGTGCTCCAGACCATATTTTACATAGCAATAGTCTTCTAAAAATGGACAGAAATCATTGTAAAGGCTATCAAAAAGGAGTATAATGAGTGCAAGACATTTCGGAGGTGAAAGATGCTAGAAGTAAGAAGTCTAGAGAAAAGTTTTGGACCCAAGCAAGTTTTGTTTGGTATTGACTTTCAGGCACGACCAGGTCGTATTTTGGGACTAGTAGGGAAAAATGGTGCTGGGAAAACAACAATTTTCCACAGTATTTTGAAATTTTTAGAATACCAGGGAGAAATCAGTCTGGATGGTCAGGATATCCGTCAGGAGACCTATGCTCGGATTGGCTATTTGCCTGAAGAACGCAGTCTCATGCCTAAATTGACAGTCCTTGAACAAGTTCGTTACTTGGCGACTCTAAAGGGCATGGATGCCAAAGAAGTTAAAGAAAAACTCCCTCAATGGATGAAGAGGTTGGAAGTGAAAGGAAAGCTGACAGATAAAATCAAGAGTTTGTCAAAAGGAAATCAGCAGAAAATTCAGCTCATTATTACTCTGATTCATGAACCAGATTTGATTATCCTGGATGAGCCTTTCAGTGGTTTGGACCCAGTCAATACAGAATTGCTCAAACAAGTCATTTTTCAGGAAAAAGAGCGCGGAGCAACCATTATTTTCTCTGACCATGTCATGACCAACGTTGAGGAACTTTGTGACGATATTCTGATGATTCGAGATGGCCGTGTGGTCTTGCATGGACCGGTTCAGGATGTCCGCAATCAATACGGGAAAACGCGTCTCTTTGTTTCAAGTGAACGAAGTAAGGAAGAATTGGAAAGTCTTCCTCATGTCAAACAGGTGAGCTTGACCAAACAAGGCAGTTGGAAATTGATCTTGGAGGACGAGAGTGCCGGAAGAGAACTCTTCCCAATCTTGACCCAGGGGCAATATATCGCAACCTTTGACCAACAAGCGCCAACAATCGATGAAATCTTTAAACTAGAATCAGGGGTGGAAGTATGAGAAATATGTGGGTCGTAATCAAGGAAACCTATCTTCGACATGTCAAATCGTGGAGTTTCTTCTTTATGGTGATTTCACCGTTCCTCTTTTTAGGAATCTCTGGAGGAATTGCTTATCTCCAAGGTTCTTCAATGGCTAAAAATGATAAAGTGGCAGTAGTGACAACAGTGCCATCTGTAGCAGAAGGACTGAAGAATGTAAATGGTGTTAACTTTGATTATAAAGACGAAGAAAGCGCCAAAGAAGCCATTAAAGATGAAAAATTAAAAGGCTATCTGACCATTGATCAAGAAGATAGTGTCTTGAAGGCCGTTTATCATGGCGAAACGTCGCTTGAAAATGGAATTAAATTTGCAGTTACAGGTACACTCAATGAACTGCAAAATCAGCTTAATCGTTCAACTGCCTCCTTGTCTCAAGAGCAGGAAAAACGCTTAGCGCAGACAATTCAATTCACAGAAAAGATTGATGAAGCCAAGGAAAATAAAAAGTTTATTCAAACAATGGCAGCAGGCGCCTTAGGATTCTTTCTTTATATGATTCTGATTACCTATGCGGGTGTGACGGCTCAGGAAGTTGCCAGTGAAAAAGGCACCAAAATTATGGAAGTCGTCTTTTCTAGCATAAGGGCTAGTCACTATTTCTATGCGCGGATGATGGCTCTGTTTCTGGTGATTTTAACGCATATCGGGATTTATGTTGTAGGTGGTCTGGCAGCTATTCTGCTCTTTAAGGATTTGCCTTTCTTGGCTCAGTCTGGTATTTTGAATCACTTGGGAGATGCATTCTCACTGAATACATTGCTCTTTATTTTGGTCAGTCTCTTTATGTATGTGGTCTTGGCAGCCTTCCTAGGATCTATGGTTTCTCGTCCTGAAGACTCAGGAAAAGCCTTGTCGCCTTTGATGATTTTAATTATGGGTGGTTTTTTTGGAGTGACAGCTCTAGGTGCAGCTGGTGACAATCTCATCTTGAAAATTGGTTCTTATATTCCCTTTATTTCGACCTTCTTTATGCCATTTAGAACCATTAATGGCTATGCAGGGGGAGTAGAAGCATGGATTTCACTTGCTATTACAGTGATTTTTGCGGTGGTAGCAACCGGATTTATCGGACGCATGTATGCTAGTCTCGTTCTGCAAACGGATGATTTAGGGATTTGGAAAACCTTTAAACGTGCCTTAGCTTATAAATAGAAGAGCCTCGCGAAAGCGAGGTTTTTAGAGATAAAAAGAGTGGAATTCAGAAAAATATTTTTCATATCTATTGACTTTTAGGGGTGAAATTTGGTATTATAGTAGGCGGTATTGTTTACCCCATTTGAAAGGCCCCGGAACCTTCCAAATACTTTTCGATGGGAAGGAACACCCATCACCGTAAACAAAAATCGAACTATATATAGGAGAAATCATGAACAAAACAACATTTATGGCTAAACCAGGCCAAGTTGAACGTAAATGGTACGTAGTTGACGCAACTGATGTACCACTTGGACGTCTTTCTGCAGTAGTTGCTAGCGTACTTCGCGGAAAAAACAAACCAACATTTACACCACACACTGATACAGGTGACTTTGTGATTGTTATCAATGCTGAAAAAGTTAAATTGACTGGTAAAAAAGCAACTGATAAAATCTACTACACTCACTCAAACCACCCAGGTGGATTGAAACAAATCTCTGCAGGTGAACTTCGTTCTAAAAATGCAGTACGTTTGATCGAGAAATCAGTTAAAGGTATGCTTCCACACAATACTCTTGGACGCGCTCAAGGTATGAAGTTGAAAGTATTTGTTGGAGCTGAGCACACTCACGCTGCACAACAACCAGAAGTTCTTGACATTTCAGGACTTATCTAAGGAAAGGAACAATAAAGTATGTCACAAGCACAATATGCAGGTACTGGACGTCGTAAAAACGCTGTTGCACGCGTTCGCCTTGTTCCAGGAACTGGTAAAATCACTGTTAACAAAAAAGATGTTGAAGAGTACATCCCACACGCTGACCTTCGTCTTGTAATCAACCAACCATTCGCAGTTACTTCAACTGCAGGTTCATACGACGTTTTCGTTAACGTTGTAGGTGGTGGATACGCTGGTCAATCAGGAGCTATCCGTCACGGTATCGCTCGTGCCCTTCTTCAAGTAGACCCAGACTTCCGCGATTCATTGAAACGCGCAGGACTTCTTACACGTGACTCACGTAAAGTTGAACGTAAGAAACCAGGTCTTAAGAAAGCTCGTAAAGCATCACAATTCTCAAAACGTTAATCAATACGATTATATCAACGTTTCAAAGCACTCAAAAGTTTACCTTATGGGTGCTTTTTTCGTGTTTTTTTGAAAAGTTCACCTCAAAGTTTACCTTATTTTCACCTTATTGTTTTAGAGACTTTAAAGCAAATTCACCTACTGTCATAGGAACTACATTAGAAGTATTTACATAAATCTGTGTTGTTCCTGTATCGCTATGCGTTAGTGCTTCAGAAATGGCTTCTAAGCTCATTCCTGCTTGTTTTGCAAGTGTGGCTCCTGTATGTCGCAGTTTATGAGGTGTAGCATGTGCCAGTTCTTTATGTCTCTTTCTAATACTTTTCATTTTATTGTTTAGATAGTCAGCGTGTAAAGGCTTGTTGATGTTTCCTTTTGTGTCGATATATGTAAAAACAAATTGTTCTGGATTACTGATGATACCAAACGTTGCTAGTTCATATTTTTGTTGCTCTTTCTAAGAGGTAAGAAGCTGAAGTAAGTCATTAGAAATATTTACTAGATGTTCTTCTCAAGCTGACTTTTTAAAAGTTACCTTATCAGCAATTTCAAATAAGTTTATGGAGCTATCTTTGGAAAAACTGTAGACTGTCAAAGCTTACCACAGTCCGTAGTATTTCAATAATTCAGATTGCTTACATTTTATTTTGATAAGTTTTACGGTAATCTCCAGGAGAAAGTCCAGTCCTTTGTTTAAAAATTTTAGTAAAGTAAGAATAATTATCATACCCTACTTGACAAGATACCTGTGATATCGAGATATTTGTTTGGGATAGGAGAGATTTAGCAGCATTAATGCGCTTATCCGTTATATATTTAACAAGAGTTTCTCCAGTTTCTTTTTTAAAAATTCTAGCTAAATGATCTGCGCTGAGATAAACCATATCTGCTAATATAGAACGATTTATATCTTCATAGTAGTGATGATCTATGTATTCGACGATGCGTTGAATACTATTTTTTTGGTTTTCAATGTTTGTTGCAAATTTCTTAGCATGTGACCAGTAATAATCAAAGTAATCCTGAAAAGATTCAATTGAATGAAAGCGTCGTTGGAATAAGAAATCATGAGTGCTGTTTTGGAATAATTTATGCGCCGAGATTCCATTTTGATCTAGATATATTCCTATTTGTTGAGTCCAATCTAGTAAAATTTGTTGTAGCGTGAAAGTAGGGATTTGAGAATTATAGACGAGTGAATTGATTTTTTCTCTTAATTCGTATTCACTTAAGGTATCTAAAAAAGTAATTGAAAGAGTTTCTGTTTTAAAGGAAGTTGGAAAACTATGTGGAGCACATGTAATAGTATTCCAATAAGAAACATATTGTTCATTATAAGTGTAGAGTTCTTTGGTATGAAATAAAATATCGGAGATTTTATGGCAACTCTTATATATTATGTTTGAGTATTTACTAAAGTTATTAGAAATTTGAGAATGAATTTCATATGCCAATTTGTCACTACGTTTGGATGAGTCTACTCTAAAGAGACAAACATATTGATCAACCTGGCTTTCCATCTTGAACAAACTTATCAGCTTATAAGAAGGTTGTGAAATCCTTTGAAGTTCTCTTTTTAGTTGAGAAGTCCATGATGGAGTTTCTGCAGAATAATCTTCTTCATTAAGATTGATTGTTAAAACTGCAAGAAAAAAATACTGGTGTTTTTGAAGAATAAAAGCTTGTTTGCTTGCTATATTTTCTAGCTCATCAATGCGAGAAATTTGAGGTTTTCTAAGGTAATCATACCAGAAGTTATCTTCTATTTGTAAAAGTGCATCATTTTTTCCGTTTAAGTTATGATTCTCAATTTTACTAATGGCTTTTTGAATAATAAATTCTAATTTTTCGAAGTTAATGGGTTTTAGATAGTATTCGAAGCTTTGTAATTCAATTGCTTTTTGAGCATAGTTGAAGTCGGCGTAATTGGTTAAAAAAATTGTTTTTATATCATATTTTTCATTTCTAATCCACGATAAGAGTTCGAGACCGCTACCTTGAGGCATTTCTATATCACTTATCATGAGATCAATAGGATGCTCTCTAATAATATTTTGAGCTTGAGTGAGGCTATAGGCAACATAAACAATGTCAATGTGTAGTTTAGCCCAATCTATTTTCTCTCGTAAAGCTTCAATGATAAAACGATCGTCATCAACTAATAAGATGTTCATTATAACCTCCGTCTATAATCTTGTATGGAATAAGTAAAAGAATTTTAGCCCCACCTTCTTCATTATTTTCAAATGTAATAGTATAGTCGTTGGGATAGAGAAGATTTAAACGTTCGATGGTGTTCGTTATCCCAATATGATGCCCATCTTCTGTTATTAGAGACTGTTTCTGATTTAGTTTTGATAAAATTTCTTCAGAGAAACCTGGACCATTATCTTCGATACAAATCTGAATATAATCTGAGTTCTCAGTTTTTACTTTTTTTATTGATAGCAAAATTGTAAATAAATTCTGAAATGAAAAACCGTGTTTGATTGTGTTTTCAATAAATGTTTGTAAAAGTAATGATGGGACAAGAGTATTTTGTAGGTCATCATTGTAGTTTAGTGAAAAGTAGATGCTATTTCCATATCGAATTCGTTGTATTTCTAAATAATCTTTAATATGCTGAACTTCATCTCTAAGTTCTGAAAAATCTTGATTAGCCATAAATAAATGACGGAGATAATTTGAAGTTAGGATAGTTAACTCTTCAATTTCCTTATAGTTTTTTGTTTGAAGCATACTATGAATCATTGATAACATGTTTAAGTAGAAATGTGGACGGATTTGGTTCTTAAGATAATTAAGTTCGATCTTCTTAAGTTCTAGTTGTGAATGGTATTCCCGTATTTTTAATTCTTGCATGTCAAATATTACTTTATTAAGTTTATCATTTGCCTTATCAATTTCTAGTATACCTTCAGATATAAAAAATTCAGAAGGGGGGATGGAGTCCCCAAGTTGAGAGAGTCGTTCAGTGAGTCTTGTTATCGGTTTAATCATCCACTGACGAATATACAGGATAATGATGATTGATAAAATGGTGATAATAATAGGAACGGCTGACAAAAATACTTCTAAGAGTGTGATATTTCTAAAGACTTCGGCATAATCGACTAAAACATAAATATCGAAAGGTAAATGCGTTTTTTCATTTTGAGCATGAATTAGGTAGTTTTCGGAGGGTATATTGTTAGGCTCTTTTAGGGAAAGTTTACCATTATTTCCAATATTGAGTTTTCTGAGAGGTTTTAGGATATCTTCTGAAGATATGACGGCATAAATGATTTTTCCTTCGTAATGAACAGATTTAACTAAGTATTCGCTGTTTTTAGTAGTTACATTTTTCCATTTACGGTCACTTATATCACTACGCAATGATTTTAGATTTGATTTTAACAGTAGATAATCTTCATATGGAATATAAAGATTGGAGACATTTATAAAATAATCAGTACTATCGGTTTCTAATAAGAATGTCATATGAGTTTCATTTTGATATTCAAACTCTGCAAAGCTAGTTTGAACTTTTTTGAGATCTTCTTGATAGTCAAGAAACGTTTGTACATGATTTAATTTCTCTAAAGATTCATTATGCGTTATTGTTGAGTACATAAAGCGTTCTACAGAATGCAATTTCTCATTAACAGAGTCAGCATAAATTTCAATTGAACTACGTAGGTGTACTATATTTTGGTTTTTAATAAAATTTCTGGTTATGTCACTCATAGCAATATTGATTAAAATATTTATCAATAGTAGTACAAGTAGGAGTTTAAAGAAAAAATGAATAGAATGTTTTTTTGATAAGTCGTGATTTAATTTCATATACTAGTCTCCTCTTAAAATTATAGCACTTTGAAAATATGATATCATGTAACAAAACAGATATGTTTTATCAAGATGTCGGAAAAGTAATAGTTCTCAGAAATGATAAACTGAAAAATTGATAAACCTAGTCCAAAAAGTTCTATTAAGGGAATTCTATATGGTGTAAAATAATCGTAGAAAATCAGATAGGAGGAAAAAAAATGAAAGTAGCATCTCAACTTCATAAAATAAAATTAAAGCATAGTATTCCGTTATACATATTACTTTTTCCTTCAATATTGCTATTAATTTTATTTTCCTATATTCCCATGTTGGGATTAATTATCGCATTTAAAGACTACTCACCAGCCAATGGTATTTTTGCTAGTCAGTGGGTAGGATTTAAGTACTTTACTCAATTTTTCTCATCATTCCAATTCGGGACAACTATGTTCAATACATTAAAAATTTCACTTTATAGTATTGTAGTAGGATTCCCCTTGCCTATTATACTAGCTATCATTAGTAATCAGTTAAGAGTTGGGAAATTTAGAAAAATATTTCAAGTAACAACTTACTTACCCCATTTTATCTCTACAATGGTTATGTGTGGGATGATTATCTTATTTTTATCTCCTACTAGCGGTTTGTTAGCGAATGTATTTAAGTCTGTTGGAATTACTATTCCAGATTTTTTATCAAAACCTACTAATTTTGCAGGTGTTTATGTTTGGAGTGATGTATGGCAACATATTGGTTGGGATAGTATTATTTATCTAGCAGCGCTTTCTGCAATTGATCCTACATATTATGAGGCTGCAACTATGGATGGTGCCTCTAGATTACAAAAAATTCGGCATATAGAATTACCATTACTTTTGCCTACTGCTATGATTTTACTAATATTAAGAGCAGGTAGTTTATTAAGTGTAGGGTTTGAGAAAGTGTTACTATTACAGAATCCTCTTAATTTAGCAGGAAGTGAGATAATTTCGACCTATGTTTATAAAGTTGGTATGGTGAACTTTCAGTATAGTTATTCGACAGCTATAGGGTTATTTAACACGGTAGTCAATCTAATAATTTTATTATCTGTCAACTGGTTCTCAAAAAGATATACTAGAACGGGTCTTTTTTAAAGGAAGGAGTGCTTAAAGTGAGATGGTTTCATAAATCAAGAAAAACAAACTCTGAATTATTATTTGATATAGTTACCTATGGTTTAGCAATTTTCCTTATCTTGTTAATTGTTTATCCGTTATGGTTTGTAGTGATTGCATCTTTTAGCAATCCTTCAGATGTTGCAAATGGGAAGGTATGGTTTATTCCTAGAGAATGGAAATTAGATGGATATTTACGTCTTATTCAACAACCTTTATTTTTGCGTAGCTATCTAAATACCATTTTATATACTGTTGTTGGTACCTTAGTTGCTTTAGTAGTCAATATTCCAGCTGGTTATGCTTTATCTAGAAAAGAATTAGTTGGTAGAAAGTGGATGAGCATTCTATACATTATTCCTATGTTCGTATCAGGTGGCTTGATTCCTACCTACTTAACAGTAAAGAATGTAGGCTTGATTGATACATTTTGGGTAATGGTAATACCTTTTGCAGTTTCATCATACAATATTATTGTTGCTAGAACTTTCTTTAATAATAGTATTCCAGACGGGATGTGGGAGGCTGCGCAAATTGATGGATGTGGTACAATTCGTTATTTTATTAAGATAGTCGTTCCTTTATCAAAAGCTATTATAGCAGTTATTGGACTTTGGACTGCAGTTGGTATTTGGAATTCGTGGTTTAATGCTTTAATTTATTTAACGAATGAAAATTTACAACCATTGCAATTAATTTTACGACGTTTACTAATTAGTAACCAAATGTTACAATCGCAAGCAACAGGAGAAGTGGCATCAGATCTTCGTATCAAGGCCGATATGATGAAATATGCAGCAATTGTTATTTCAACCGCTCCGATTATGTTGTTGTATCCCTTTGTTCAAAAATATTTTAATCAAGGCGTAATGATTGGCGCCTTGAAAGAATAGGAGAAAAACATGAAACATAAATCATTTACATATTTGTTCTTAGGAACAGTTACACTTGCTGGCTTAACAGCCTGCGCAAATTCCAATAATGCGAATAAGGACGATAAGTCTGGAGAAGATTCTTATAAAATCACAACTGTTCGTTGGTCTGACTGGGGAGAAGATTATCATAAAGGTTTTCTAACAGATTCTGCCAAGGAAGCGGGTATTGATGTTAAATGGGACACACTTGTAGCTGCAGATTGGGCAGATAAGAAATCTGTTTTGGTTGCTAGTGGAGATTTACCAGATGCATTTTTAGGTTCAAATGCATTTACAGATTCAGAAATTGCTCAGAACCAATCTTTATTTATTCCATTGGAAGATTTAATCAAGGAAAACATGCCCAATTTAACTAAGGCTATGGAAAAAGAACCTAAGATTAAAGCGATGATTACTTCACCAGATGGTCATATCTACAGTCTACCTAAAAAATTACCGATGCGCCCTACTGTAGCTAATCAGCTATTTATTAATAAAAAGTGGCTGGATAATTTAGGATTAAAGGTTCCAGAAACTTATGATGATTTAGTAAAAGTACTACAAGAATTTAAGGATAAAGATGCGAACGGAAATGGAGACGCTTCTGATGAAATTCCATTCGGAGCAGGAAACTTTGATCCAACATTCTCATATATTCTTCCGTTCAATAATCGTTTAGGGGCAGATAATACATATGAAATGTCTGTAAAAGATGGAAAACCAGTCTACCTTCGTACAGAGGAAAGTTATAAACAAGGAATTGCAGCAATGCATGAAGCTTATAAAAAAGGTTTGATTGATCCGGAAATCTTTACAGAAGATACCTCTATGAGTGTAGCAAAACGTATGGATAAGGGAGTATCTAGAGTAGGTGTTTCTAGTGGTTGGACAGCAGATGCAACGTTTGGTTTACATTCAAGTGAGTATATTGCTCTACCTGCTTTAAAAGGTATGGATGGAAAACAATATGTCTTTTCTGATCCAGATCATTACAACTACGGTCGCAATGAAATTTTGATTACAAATAAGAGCAAAAACCCTGCTAAATTATTGAAATGGTTGGATAAATTATATACAGATGAAGCAAGTATTCAGAATTTCTATGGATCATTTGGAATAGCTACTCAAAAGAATGGTGATAAGTTTAAAGTATTACCTCCTAAAGATGGTAAATCCGCCGATGAGTATGCATGGATTAATTCACTTCGGGATTTTGGTCCTAAATACGTAAGTGATGATATCAATAGTCGCGTAGAAATCGATCAAACACAAGGTGATGGATTGAAATTGAAGATGGACCAAGATTTGAAACAATTTGCGTTGCCAGCTTACCCTAATGTGATTTATTCACAAGAAGAGCTTAACAAATTATCATCAATCTATGTTAGTATTGAATCCTATGTCAAACAACAAGCATCTAAATGGGTAGTTGAAGGTGGCATAGAAAAAGAATGGGACTCATACAAAGAAACTCTTAAGAATATGGGATTGGACGAATTTATGAAGATTCAACAGGAAGCATATAATCGTTACCAAAAAGAAGTCAAAGAGTAATACTTTATATGAACTCTTGGTTGTATAAACAAGGGACTAGCTAATTACAGGAAGCGAGACTGATAAGATCAAATTATCTCGCTTCCTTTATTCTAATTTTTAAAGAAATTTGGAAATGTTTTTTAAATAATTTAGGTAATATTTTTGTGCAACTGACATTCTAAAATATAGAGTTAAGACGATTGATTTTATGGAGAATATATTATGCAAAAATTATTTTCATTAGATGGAAAAGTGGTTAGAATTTTAACTTTTTTGACAGATTTAATTATTTTAAATACTCTATTTATTGTTAGTTGTATTCCAATAGTTACAATTGGGGCATCACTAACTTCTCTTACGACAATGTGGTATCGTATTTTAAAAGGTAAAGATACCGATATTACTTATCATTATTTTCGGATCTTTAGACAAAATTTTAAACAATCAACTTTTATTTGGTTGTTTATCCTCCTAATAGAATTACTTTTATATGTGAATTATTGTCTTTGGGGCTATTCAAGTTTATTTTCAGAGTATAGTTTATTGTTAGTGTTGCCCTTTTTATTTGTTATAATACTTTTTATGAGTGTTGTTTTTCCTTATATTGGTCTATTTAAAGATAATCTAAAAAATAGTATTGTAAATAGCGTATTAATTTGTATTTTAAATCCAATACAAGCTATCATTTTGGTTTTATTTAATATTTCTGTACTATATATGAGTTTTAGTAGTCCAGAACGAGTTTTAACAGCTATTTACGTATTTACATTTGGGGGATTTGCTTTTTGCGGATTGATGAATGTAATGATAACGAATAAAATGTTTGATAAAGTAAAGAGATTTAATAAAAGGAGGGAAACAAATTGAAAATTTTTAAGGGAGAGTTTTATCGAATCTCTGTATTAACAGACAAGTTAGTAAGGTTAGAATATTCTCAAACTGGAAATTTTGAGGATAGAACGACACAACTTATCTATAATAGAGATTTTGGCCAAGTTTCGTTAGATTATATCGAGACATCAAACGTACTAGATATTATGACGGACTATTTTCATTTGCACTTTAATAAAGGAGAATTTAACGCCGAAAATTTATTTATAGAATTAAAAGGAAATTTTGCCGTATATGGTAGTCGCTGGTATTTTGGTGAATCGATTGAAACGTTAAAAGGAACAGCTCGAACTCTGGATAAGGCAGATGGCGCAATCCCGTTAGAAGATGGAATTATTAGTCGAAATGGCATTGCCTTACTGGATGATTCTCAAGGATTTATTTGGGATGAACAGTCTGGTTATATGGAGAGAGAAAATCAAATTGACCTCTATTTCTTTGCCTATGGGCATGATTATAGAGGAGCAATCAGAGACTTTTACCATTTGACTGGTTCAACACCCTTGTTGCCAAGATATGCTTTAGGTAATTGGTGGAGTAGGTATTGGCCTTATACGTCGGATGAATACTTGAATTTAATAGACAGATTTAAAACAGAGAAAATTCCATTATCTATCGGTGTTTTAGATATGGATTGGCATATAACTGAAATTCCAGCTCGTTTTGGAAGTGGTTGGACAGGCTATAGTTGGAATAGAAACTTAATACCAAATCCAGAACAGTTATTGCAACAACTTCATGATAGAAAGTTAAAACTCTCCTTAAATGTCCATCCTGCTGATGGTATACGGGCTTATGAAGAGGCTTATCCTCGAGTCGCCAAACGATTGGGGTTAAATGTAGAACTAGAAGAACCTGCCATTTTTGATTTTTTTAATCCCTCTTTTAGGGAAGCCTACTTTAAAGATGTTCATTATGAGCTAGAAAAGCAAGGAGTAGATTTTTGGTGGATTGACTGGCAACAAGGGACACAAGGCATGTTGGATCCACTATGGCTTTTAAACCATTATCACTATCAGGATAGTTGTAAAAATTCAGAAGGTGGCTTGATTTTATCAAGGTATGCAGGTCCTGGTAGTCACCGCTACCCTGTTGGTTTTTCAGGAGATACTATTATTAGTTGGAATTCCTTAAGATTTCAACCTTATTTTACAGCGACAGCATCTAATATCGGTTATAGTTGGTGGAGTCATGATATCGGTGGACATATGCTGGGGGATTATGACGAAGAGCTACAAACTAGATGGCTACAGTTTGGGGTTTTTAGTCCGATTACTCGATTACATAGTTCTAGAAGTCCCTTCAATAGTAAAGAACCTTGGTTTTTTTCAGAAACAACATCTAAGATTATGAAGAATTACCTTCGTTTGAGACATCAGATGATTCCATATCTATACACCATGAATGTAAGGACACATGAGGAAGGCACCCCATTAATCAGCCCAATGTACTATTTCTACCCAGAGAATGATGAGAGCTATAATGTTCCAAACCAATACTTTTTTGGAACAGAACTGATGCTTGCTCCCATTGTAGAAAAGATGGATTTGGCATTTCAATCTGCAAAAGTAGATGTATGGTTCCCTGAAGGTGAATGGTATGACTTCTTTTCAGAGAAAAAATATACAGGTGGTGTGAGCTTAAGTGTTTATAGAGACATTTCGACTATACCTGTGTTTGCCAAAAGTGGTGCAATCATTCCATTGGTTGGTTCTGAGATAGATATGGGTGTTGATTTACCTGAAGTTGTAGATTGGTATGTATTCCCAGGAAAACAACATTCTTTTGAGATGATTGAAGATCAAAATGGTCAAAGATATAAAACAAGATTATCAATCGACTGGGAAATGGGTATGGTAGAGTTAGCATTACAAGGAGATTCTAGTATCCTTCCAAGCAATAGAAGGCATAGAATTCATTTTAAAGGAACGAATGTGTCTATCATTGAATTGCCAAATAAGAATGCTACAGCTGGATTTGAATATAAAGATAATAAAACAACATCCCTAAATGACGAAGTTTTTAGACTACTAAAGACGGCTTCTCTTCCATATGAATTAAAAGATAGATTGTTAAATCAATTCATTAATGCCAAAAATTCTCATGAGTTAATGAATATCTTGCATCATCAGGATAAGGAATTGAGAGGGCGTTTGTTGGAAATGATATTTACTAGCGAAAACTAATTGAGACATTTCGTACACAATTTCTATTATTTAATTACTAATTATTTATTTTTTAATGTGTAACAGTTTTACATCTCTATGCCAAACTTGTATCTTAGTAATTACAAGTTTGGCATAGGGATGTTTTTGTTATGTGACTTTCAGTCCGTCTCGCTCCGTTAGGTGCGAGACAAAAAAACCACCCGCTATGCGGGTGCGCGTCGAAG
>CAJNCH010000016.1:0-26620 GCA_905221225.1 bacterium | reverse complement strand
TCAACGAGTGCGGTCGCAAGTGCCTCAGCATCGACAAGCGCAGTAGCCTCAGCTTCAGCATCAACGAGTGCGGTAGCAAGTGCCTCAGCATCGACTAGTGCAGTAGCTTCAGCTTCAGCATCGACAAGTGCGGTAGCCTCAGCCTCAGCGTCAACCAGCGCGGTAGCTTCAGCCTCTACAAGTGCAGTAGCTTCAGCTTCAGCGTCAACAAGTGCGGTAGCTTCAGCCTCAGCGTCAACAAGTGCGGTGGCTTCAGCCTCAGCATCGACAAGCGCAGTAGCCTCAGCTTCAGCGTCAACCAGCGCGGTAGCAAGTGCCTCAGCATCGACAAGCGCAGTGGCTTCAGCTTCGGCATCAACAAGCGCGGTAGCAAGTGCCTCAGCCTCAACAAGTGCGGTAGCTTCAGCTTCAGCATCAACGAGTGCAGTCGCTTCAGCTTCAGCATCGACAAGCGCAGTGGCCTCAGCCTCAGCGTCAACAAGTGCGGTAGCAAGTGCCTCAGCCTCAACAAGTGCGGTAGCTTCAGCTTCAGCATCGACAAGTACTTCGATTTCTGTTTCAAATTCAGTAAACCATTCGAACTCACAAGTTGGAAATACTTCTGAATCAACAGGTAAATCTCAAAAAGAATTGCCAAATACAGGTACTGAGTCGTCAACTGGATCTGTGTTACTTGGAGCTCTAGCTGCGTTGACTGGAATTGGCCTAGTTGTGAAACGCCGTAAACGTGATGAAGAAGAGTAAGATGGCTTATAAATTTAGGCTAAACTAACTTGTGCACGTAAATCAAAGAAACCTCTTGGAAAAGTAGAATCTCCAAGGGGTTTTTACTATGATATAGCTGAAATTTTGACTAAAAAATTGTATAATAACTATAAGGAGAAATGCGCTAGTGGATGATAAAATAACGGTCATTGTACCAGTATACAATGTGGAAAACTATCTGAGGAAATGCCTAGATAGTATTATCGCTCAAACATATAAAAATATTGAAATTATTGTCGTTAATGATGGCTCTACTGATACTTCAGGTGAGATTTGTAAAGAATTTTCAGGAATGGATCACCGAATCATCTATATAGAACAAGAAAATGCTGGTCTTTCTGCCGCACGAAATACCGGTCTGAATAATATGTCCGGAGATTATGTGACTTTTGTAGACTCGGATGATTGGATTGAACAAGATTATATAGAAACTTTATATAAAAAAATAGTAGAGTATCAGGCTGATATTGCGGTTGGAAATTATTATTCTTACAATGAAGATGAGGAGACATATTATTTCCATATATATGGGAATTCCTACTATGAGAAAGTATATGATAATATTTCTATTTTTGAGAATTTGTATGAATCTCAAGAAATGAAGAGTTTTGCTTTGATATCTGCTTGGGGCAAACTCTATAAAGCGAAATTGTTTGATTATCTCCGATTTGATAAAGGAAAACTCGGCGAAGATGGTTATTTTAATCAAAAAATGTACTTATCTGTAAATAAAGTAGTTTATTTAAACAAAGGTCTGTACGCATATCGTCAGAGAAGTGGAAGTATTACAAAAACTTGGACAGAAAAGTGGATGCATGCCTTGGTTGATGCTATGTCTGAGCGTATTACACTACTAGCTAATATGGGTTATCCACTTGAGAAGCACTTAGCAGTTTATCGTCAGATGTTGGAAGTCAGTCTCGCGAACGGTCAAGCTAGTGGTTTATCTGACACAGCAACGTATAAAGAGTTTGAAATGAAAAGAACTCTTTTGAATCAGTTATCAATACAGGAGCAAAAGGAAAAGAAAGCCATTGTTCTCGCAGCGAATTATGCTTATGTAGAGCAGGTTATGACGACTATTAAGTCTATTTGCTATCATAATCGCTCGATTCGTTTCTATTTGATTCATAGCGATTTTCCAAATGAATGGATCAAACAATTAAATAAACGATTAGAAAAGTTTGATTCAGAAATTATCAATTGTCGGGTAACTACTGAGCAAATCTCACGTTACAAAACAGATATCAGTTACACTGTTTTTTTGCGTTATTTCGTGGCTGATTTCGTGAAAGAAGACAAAGCTCTTTATTTGGACTGCGATTTAGTGGTAACGAAAAATCTAGATGACTTGTTTGCTACAGATTTACAGAACTATCCTTTGGCTGCTATTCGAGATTTTGGAGGCAGAGCCTATTTTGGTCGAGAAATCTTTAATGCAGGTGTTCTCTTGATTAATAATGCTCTTTGGAAGCAAGAGCATATAACTCAAAAGTTGATTGATTTAACCAATGAATGGCATGATAAAGTGGATCAGGCTGATCAAAGTATTTTAAATATGCTTTTTGAAAATAAATGGCTAGAACTAGATTTTGATAATAATCATATTGTCATTCATGAACGTTTCGCAAACTACAGTTTTCCAAATGGTCAAGAATATCCAGGAATCATCCATTATTTATCAGAGAGAAAGCCTTGGCAGGTACATGCTGGACAAACATATCGTGATGTTTGGTGGTATTACCATGATATGGAATGGACAGAGTTAGGAAAAAATCATCATTTACATTCTCTTAAAAAATTGCATCTTTATCCTATTAAATTTCCGTTTTCTTGTTTGATTTATACAGCTTCAGATCAAATTGAGCAGTTGGAAACACTCATAGTGGCTTTACCAGAAGTGCAATTTAAGATTGCAGCAAGAGTAATCGTTAGTGAGAATCTTTCTAGATTTGTTGTGTATCCAAACGTTACTGTCTATTCTGGAACAGTATCTTTAGAGGAATTGGATAGAGAATTGTTAGAAACTTGTCAGCTTCTTTTAGATATCAACTATGGTGAGAAGGAAGTAGAGATATTAGAGCAATTTATTTCCCAAAATAAACCAATTTTAGCCTTTGAAAATACTAAATCGTATGAAGCGAATCAAGAGATCTATCAGATTGATCAAGTTTCAGAAATGATAGAGAGAATAAGAGAGTTAAATAGATGAGGAAAAATACTGTGCGAGGCGATGCACTAATTTTAACTGTAAGTGATCAGATTGAACAATTAGAATATATTTTAGAAAACTTACCAGATATTTGTTTTCATATTGCAGCTCCTGTACAGTTTTCTGAAAAGATAAGAGTACTGGAGTCAAAATATAATGTCTGTCTCGTGACAGTTACGACTGATCAGCAAATTGATTTTCTAGTGAATATGTGTGATTTCCTACTAGATATCAATCATTTTCAAGAAGTAGATGCTATTGTATCAAGGTTTGTTCAGATTGGGAAACCTGTCTTTGCATTTGACAATACAGTCCATGGAAATCAGGGGCAGGAAGTTTTTCTATCAAGTACACCAGATAAATTGGTTTCTAGAGTGGGAGAGTATCTGAATGAAGTCAGACTAGGCACCAATTATCAAGAAAAAATCATCCAAGATGGGACTTGGAATGTCTTTCAAATTGATGATAGGGCTCACTTTATTGTAGGAACTAATGTCATCTGTAGAAATTTTGAAAATTTCCATGTTTCTTCTGGTAAGTTAATACTGCATGATGGTGTTTTTATCAATAACTCTTGTAGTTTTAACTGTATGGAAAGAATTGAAATCGGTTCCGGAACTATGATGGGAGAGGGAGTTCGTTTTTACGACCATGATCATATCTATACAGCTGACACAATTGAAAAATGGCAGTGGATCACTGCGCCTATCAAAGTGGGAAAAGACTGCTGGATAGGAAGTAATGTCACGATTTTAAAAGGGGTGACTATTGGTGATAATACCGTTATAGGTGCAGGATGCTTAGTGCGGAAAGATATCCCGGCTAATAGTGTGGTTTATAATGATGGGAATCTTATCGTAAAAGAAAGAGGATGATTTGGAGCTATGGATACAAAAAAAGCGATCGTTTTAGGAGCAGATAATAATTATCGTGACAAGTTGGAAACGACTATTAAATCTATTTGTTATCATAATAAAGATTTGAAATTTTACATTTTTAACGAAGATATTCCCAAAGAGTGGTTCTGTCTCATGGAAAAGAAATTGGGGAAAATAAACTGTGAAATTTTAAATATAAGGATTGATGCAGAAAAAGTAAAACACTTTTCTACTCCTAATAAGCATATTAGATATATGACCTATTTTCGCTATTTTATTCCTGAAATTGTGGAGGAAAGTAGGGCTTTATACTTAGATTGTGATATGATTGTTCACAAACCCTTGGATATGTTATTTGAAATGTCTTTTGATGAAAATTATATTCTAGCTGTTAGGGACTCATGGGATGTAAATTCTTTCAATGCGGGAATGATGGTTGTTAATGTTGATAAATGGGTGTCAGAAAATATTTGTCAGCAATTGCTGGATTTAACTCATGAAAAACACCAAGAAGTATATGGAGATCAAGGGGTTTTAAATTTATTATTTAAAGATAAATGGAAAGAGTTAACTCCCTATTTTGATTTTATGGTTGGGCTAGATGCAGAAATTTTTTATGAAAAAAGACCAGATTGGTTTTTACAGAAATGGGATGTGTCATATGAGCCGGCTATTATCCATTTTGAAGGAATGCATAAACCATGGAATCATTCGATAAAAACAAGATACCGAGAATTGTGGTGGTTTTACAATGGTTTGGATTGGCAAACTATTTTGTTAGAAAAGGATACAAAACCGACATCGTTTAGTGATATTGCGATAGTTAGTTTATTTCATACAGCTATCTTTACAGATACGCAAGAGTTGGAACATATAGAATATTTAGTAGAAAAACTTCCGAATGTCCATTTTCATATTTTTGCTCATAGTTATTTTGGATCGAGAGTATTTAATTTAGAAGTTTTTAAGAACGTATCACTTTATCCTAATTATACTTCGTATCAATCTCAAGAAATTCTGAGTAAGTTAGATTTTTATTTAGATATTAATCATTATCAGGAAATAGATAACATTCTTTCAGTGGTTGAACAGTTATCAAAACCAATATTTGCGTTTGAAAATACTAGCCATGATGCGAATAATCGAAGCCATATATTTTCTTCGGCAGAGCCGGAGAAAATGGTAGAGTCTATTAGACAATTCTTAGGAGAATAGTTGAATTACTTATGAACGAATTAATTAGTATTATAGTTCCAATTTATAATGTTGAAAATTATTTGCGAGAGTGTTTAGATAGTATTCAGAATCAAACTTATAAAAAATTTGAATGCATTATGGTTAATGATGGATCTACAGATAGCTCACAACAAATAGCGGAAGAGTATCTAGTGGATAGTCGTTTCAAGCTAATCAATCAATCTAATAAAGGTTTAAGTGAAGCTAGAAATACAGGGATTAGTCATGTTAGAGAAGAGTCTCCTTTTGTAGCTTTTGTAGATAGCGACGATTACGTTTATCCAGAGTGTTTAGAAACTTTGATAGAACACATTGAAGATGATGTCGACATTATAGAAGGAATGATTGAATGTTACCACGATAAAATAAAAGTGGATAATGTCTCTCATAATTTTGAGAAACAAATATTGACAACTAAGGATGAAAAATTGGGGAAATTGGCATTAAATGAACTGAGGGTTGGCGTTTTTCCAAAATTGTTTCGAAAAAATTTATTAACAGAAGATTTTTTTCCAAAGGGGTGGATATTTGAAGATTTAGCAGTTTTGCCGGAGTTGGTAAGTAATTCAGGGAAATGGATTAAATTATCAAATGTTCTATATGGTTACAGGATTCGTCCAAATTCAATTACTAATAAAGAATTTTCAGAGGAAAAGTTATCTATATTCAATATATTAGAGAAATTTGATTCTTATTTTAAGGATGAGAATGATATAACGAAATTATTAGTTGAGAAACTAAAATATTTACATTTAAATTATCATGATCTGGCATTTGTGCCAGAAAATACTCAGTACAAACAATTATACAAATACGAGAAACAAAAACTATTATCTAAAATAGCAGATTATGAAGGTAGAACTTTGATCAGCATCATCATACCCATTTATAATGTTGAAAATTATTTACGCCAATGCTTAGATAGTATTTTGGGGCAGACTTATAAAAATTTCGAGTGTTTATTAATAAATGATGGTTCAACTGATCATTCAGCGGATATTTGTAGCGAGTATGTTTCTAAAGATTCTCGTTTCAAATATTTGGAAAAGGAAAATGGTGGGGTATCCTCTGCACGAAATCTGGGAATTGAACATTCTAAAGGAGAGTATATCACTTTTATTGATTCGGATGATTGGGTAGATTCTGATTATTTAGAAGTTTTATATACGACTCTTTTAGAAGAAGGAGCAGATATAACTGTCTCGACATATAAGCAATTCAATATAAAAGATAATTGTTTCTACTTTCATATTTTTCAAAGAGGATATGATAAAAAGACATTTACAGGTCAAGAATTGATTGATAATTTGCAAGTATTGTCTTCTTTTGATCATTCTTATGTTTCTTCTAGTAATAAATTGGTGAAGAGTAGACAATTGAAGACAATTCGTTTCAACGAAAAAACAACCTTAGGCGAAGATATGGAATTTTGGTATAAATTATATCTAATTTCTGATAAAATTGTATATGTAAACAAAGATAATTACATTTATCGAACTAGTGGTGATGAATACAAACACTTTGAATTAGAAAAAATTAGGAGTGATATTCAACAACGTTTGAATTTTATTGCATTTCTAACTGCTAGAAAGTTAGAAGTTAGTTCGTATGTAGATGACTGTGTTTTGTATCTTCACGATCTAGTAGATAAGATGAAATTAGAGGGATTGGAATTTACTCAAACTGCAAGATGGTTGCAAGAGGTACTATTTCTATTAGAAGGATAATATCTTAGTCTGTAGGTGAATAAAAAATCTTTGTAGATGATAAGAGGATTGTTTAAAATCAAGAACTAGGAAAATAAAGGATATGATAGAAAGTGGAGAGAAATGAAGCTACATATTACCAATCTGTATGGGATGGCTCGAGAAAGTACAGCAACCATTGCGCAAAATGCTATTCAAAAAATTGCTACTCAACTTGGGTTTAAAGAGTTAGGGATTTATTTTTATCATGCTACTTCTGAAACAGTCGAAGAAAGAAGTAGAAGACTGGACGGGATTCTAGCAAGTGTTTCAATGGGAGATGTAGTCATTTTTCAAACACCAACATGGAATGGAATTGAGTTTGAAAGAGAATTTTTAGCGAAGCTAAAAGCTCTGCATGTCAAGATTGTTATATTTGTCCATGATGTCATTCCTTTGATGTTTAAACAAAATGCCTTTCTTTTAGATGATTATATCAGTCTCTATAATATGGCGGATAGTATTATTCTACCTTCAGCAGCTATGAGAAAAAGACTGGTTCAAAATGGACTGACAGTTAATAATGTCCTATTTCAAGAAATGTGGGATCATCCACACGACTTACATCTATATAATCCGACATTTAAAAAGTCGATCTATTTTGCAGGAAATTTAAGTCGTTTTCCAGAATTACAAACTTGGTCTGGTACAGTTCCGCTGACAATTTTTTCAAATGAGGATCAATTTCCTACATCTGAGCAGGTGCATATTGCAGGTTGGAAGACAGATGAGGAAATGCTTTTAGAACTTTCTAAAGGCGGATTTGGCTTAGTGTGGAGTACCCATCAGAACGAGGATCAAAATCTTGACTATTATAGTATGAATTTATCCTATAAGTTAAGTACTTATTTAGCTGCAGGTATTCCAGTTATTATTCCTTCTACCTTATCGAACTCTGCCTTTATCGTAGAGCAAGGATTAGGTTTGGTGGCAGATAGCTTGGAAGAAGTAAATGCTCTAGTGGAGCAATTGTCCGAAGAGACCTACATTGAGATGTGTCGTAGGGTGAAATATTTTTCTTTCTTACTCAGCCAAGGATTCTTTGCGAAACAGTTTTTATTAAAGGCTGTTTTCGAGTTAGGTATCCAAAAAGGGTCAGAAGAGCAAAGATTACAGTTATTGACAGTTACAAATAGTCAGGATTTAGAACAAATTCAATATTTGGTTGATAAACTCCCTGAATGTGATTTTCGTATTGCTGCAAGAACCATGATGGGACCACGTTTAATGGAACTATCTCAAAAAGAGAATGTCTATCTTTATCCTGCGTCAGATTTGGAAAGGCTGGAGAAATTGATAGAAGGTACAGACTTGTATCTGGACATTAACTATGGTGGAGCAGTAGATGGTGTATTAGATAGTGTAATAGCTAAGAAAATTCCAAACTTTGCCTTCTATAAAACGCAGAATGGAGATAAGGGTCAATATTTATTTGCTATAAAAAATGTTGATACCATGATAGATGCAATTAGGAGCTATGCTGAAACAAAACAATTGCCAAATAAATCATTTGACTTTGAAGTGCAGACCATAGATGAAACACTCGATTATATTTTGGAGCATCAATCTTCTATAGCTCGATTCGGTGATGGCGAAGCAGCGATCATGTTGGGACAGTCTATCAATTATCAACACTATGATCCACAGCTTGCAGAGGAATTGAAATTTATTTTCAAGCAACAAAGTAATCCGCAGTTAGTGATTGGTTTGCAAGAAGGTATCAAAAATCGTTTTAATTTTGTTCCAGAAGCACTTGCCTTTTGGCGTCAATACTTAGAAGATTATGAAGAGTTTTATCTAGAGTATTGCCATAACCCTTGGTATGGTTCAACTTTTATTTCCAGACCTTATATTGACTTTTTAGATAAATCAAAATCAAAATCACAGTTTGAGAAATTAAAAAAAATTTGGGAGGGAAGAGATATCCTGATAGTGGAAGGATATACTTCTAGATCAGGAGTAGGAAATGATTTATTTGATGGTGCTAAGAGCATCAAGAGAATTATTTGCCCGTCCAGAAATGCCTACTCAAAGAAAACTGAGATCATGGAGGAAATACTCAAGTACTCTGAAGATCGATTGATTTTATTAATGTTGGGACCAACAGCAAAAGTATTAGCTTATCAACTCGCTTCTAAAGGGATTCAAGCTATTGATATTGGACATATAGATTCTGAGTATGAATGGATGCAAATGGGCGCGGAAAAGAAAGTCTTGTTGAGAAACAAGCATACCGCAGAATTTAATCTAGATACAGAAATAGAGTTAGTAAATAATGATGAATACTTGAGTCAAATTATCGCTGACTTGAGTGCAGAATAGTATTAATCATGGAATTTCGGAGGAGAAATGACATCAGATAGAATTGCAATCGTTTTGATTGCTGATCAAGCTTACACAGAACAATTGACTGTGACCATGAAATCTATCATGTATCATAATAAATCCGTTGATTTTTATATTATTAATCAAGGAATTATGACAGACTGGTTTAGAAAAATAAGACGCATTGTAAAAATGTTGGGAGGGAATGTATACAGTATTCCATTTAACATGGAAAAAATTTCGTCTCAATTAGAAACGTCATCTTCTAACAGTCTAATGCCCTATTCCAAATATTTTATTGCAGATCTAGTGGATAGAGAGAAAGTTCTCTATCTTGATAGTGATACCGTTGTAAATGGTCAATTAAAGTCGCTTTTGTCTACGGATTTAGAAGGATTTCCAGTAGCTGCTGTAAAGGATATAGATGGCAGTTTTAATACAGGTGTTCTTCTTATTGATACTGTTAAATGGAGAGAGTTAAACATATCGACTAAATGCATAGAACTACATGCAAATTGGGAAAATAAGCAATTTGATACAGAATCTTCCAAGAATGTCCAGAGAGTTCTTAACCAGATCTTTAAGGATAATTGGTTAGAATTGGATAAACGCTACAATGTTCAGGTAGGTTATGACTTGATTGCTTTTTATAATAATTGGCAAGAACATTTTAATCTAGAAGATGATCCGCTTGTCCTTCATTATACAACGGATAGAAAGCCGTGGAATAGTTCTGTCTCCTATAGATGTCGTGAAAAATGGTGGGATTTCTATCATCTTGAATTTCAACAGCTGTTAGCCCATCATCTGGATAATTTTAGTTTTGTAAAGGATAAGAAACAAGGTCTTGATTTCTTTACATTTACAACGACAGAGAGCTTTGAAAACATTGAACGTTTAGCAACAACATTTCCAGAACATCGCTTTCATATAGCAGCTTATACAGCTGTAGGCTCATATTTAAATGGTTTGGGACAGTTTGATAATATTTATCTGCATCCAGAGTGTACCACTGCTACTTTGGAGAATTTATTCAAGGATGTAGATGCTTATTTGAATATTAATTATGGGGACGTAGATGAAACCATTTTAAGAAGTATGGAACAGCTCAAGAAACCTATTTTTTCATTTTATGCAACTCACAAGGGAAAGGTAGACCAGTATTTATTTCTAAGAAAAGAAATTGAGAAAATGGAAGATGCTATTCGCTTATTTTCTGAAATTGGGGCAGAGAGATTTAGTCAGGCTTTTAAACAGGAAGAATTGTTTGATATTACAGTCATGTCGATTGATGAGACCTTGGATGAGCTTATAGCAACGGATAAATCCTTGGTTCGATTTGGAGATGGTGAGTTTAGCTTGATAAACGGAAATAGTATCGCATATCAAGAGTATCAAGAAGACTTAGCTCAAGAAATGAGAGAAATTTTGATAAATGCAGATAAGGAAGATAATGTGCTTGTGTGCTTACCAGAAATTTTTGAAATATTTAAGGGAAATTTTCTCCAAAATAAAGATTCTGAAAATTTTTGGAAAAATGAGCTAGATTATCATGGAAGGTTTTTCCAAGATATTTGCAAGGCAAAGAGATATGGTTCAGCTTGGATTTCAAGACCGTATATTAATAGCGAAGATAAAAGCAAGGTGGCTACTCATTTTGAAAAAATAAAAGAATTGTTTGCAGGCAAGGATATACTTATTGTAGAGGGAGCGACTACACGAGCAGGAGTTGGTAATGATTTATTTAACAATGTTCGCTCTATAAAACGCATTATTTGTCCTTCCCACCATGCTTTTTCAAAGGTGGATGCTATTCAACAAACCGTTTTAAATCACGCGGCGGGACGACTAATTTTACTAATGCTTGGTCCAACAGCCAAAATATTGGCTTATCGGTTGTCTAGATTAGGGTATCGTGCCTTAGACCTTGGTCATATTGATTCTGAATATGAGTGGATGCAAATGGGAGCAGAGACAAAGGTACAGTTAAAACATAAACATACAGCAGAATTTAATTTTGACCAAGGGATTGAATTTATAGAGGATGAAAACTATAACGATCAAATTGTTGCAGATTTGACTAAGTAGAGAGGTATAAATATATGGATGTTCCATTGATTTCGGTTATTATTCCTGTATATAATGTAGAGGAATACATTGAACATTGTATTAAAAATATTTTGCTACAGACATATACGAATATAGAGGTTATCATTGTCAACGATGGTAGTCTTGATGATAGTATCACTATTGCAAAGAAATTGACAGAAGATGACTCTCGTTTTATCTTTCTTGATAAGGAAAATGGTGGACAGTCGGATGCTCGAAATGCAGGATTAGATATTGCGACGGGTGATTATATCTTTTTCTGTGATCCAGATGATTTTATGTTTGAGAAGAGTATTGAAAATCTGTATTATGCAAGTCAACTAACTGAAGCAGATATTGTCGTAGGATCATTTTGTCGTTTTGAAGAAGGTATGTTTTATTTTTATCCAAAACCCAAAGAAGACGAATTACTGTTTCCGCTCAGTGCGAGAGATGCTATACAAGGTATGGATAGCATGGAGGATTATACCCTCCTTCGCTATTCTGCAGTTTGGGGGAAATTATTCAAAAAGCATTTATTTGATGAAATCCGCTTTCCTAAGGGGAAATATGCAGAAGACCAGTTCATTATGTGGAAACTCTATCTAGCAAGTGAAAAGATGACTCGGTATGATTCAGATATTTATGCCTACAGAATTAATTTTAAAGGACTGACTCAGAACTACAACTTATCTCATTTAGATTTTATAGAAGCGATTGAGGAGCGTATTGAA
This sequence comes from bacterium, assembly GCA_905221225.1. Taxonomy (GTDB): domain Bacteria; phylum Bacillota; class Bacilli; order Lactobacillales; family Streptococcaceae; genus Streptococcus. The sequence goes on along the minus strand of CAJNCH010000016.1, from coordinate 14,637 downwards.
ACCTTGATGGAGATGCCAGAGCTAGATTATCCGATGCAACTAGCATTTAATCAATATAAATTTGCTTTAAAGAGAAATTTATCAATGTTAGAGGGAACAGAATTTGTCCAAGAAGAAGCAACAGTGCGCGAAAAGTTGGAACATGCTGAGAATGGGGACTACCTATTTTTAGAAAATAAAAGAGAGTGAGAAATGGGAAATCAATTAATCAGTGTTATCGTGCCGGTTTACAATGTCGAAGAGTATCTCAAACAATGCCTAGATAGTATTTTAGAGCAGACTTTTAGCAATTATGAAGTTATTCTTGTAAATGATGGTTCGACAGATAGCTCAGGCCTAATTTGTCAAGAATATGCTGAAAAAGATGTACGTATTCGTTATTTTGAAAAAGAAAATGGCGGTCTTTCGGATGCTCGAAATTATGGAATTGAACAGGCACGAGGAGAATATCTTACTTTTGTTGATTCAGATGATTTTTTAGATGCATCACATCTGAGTATTCTTTATACTGCATTAGTAAACAATGATGCAGACATCTCTATCGCAAACTATGCTAATTACCAAACTTCTACTGCAACCTTCTATCTTCATACATTTGGAGAATATTATGAAAAAACCTATACTTCAGAAGAATTAATTGATGATTTATCATTTCTTGAAAGGAATGATTTATCTTTTTCTACTATCTGGGGTAGTTTATATAAGAAAAGTGTATTTTCATTTTTACGGTTTCCCAAAGGTGTGATAGGTGAGGATGTTGCATTGATCTATAAAATGTATACTCAAGTAGATAAGATTGTATATGTTCACAAAGATACTTATATTTATAGAGAAAATGACTCTGGAATATCAAAGAGCAAAATATATCCCCTTGTCACAGCACAGTTAAATCATGTAGCAGAGCGCTTAGCTCTTTTAGCTATTATGGGATATGATGTGACGAAACATTTTGATCGCTATAGAACATTTTTAGAAATTACTGAATACAATATGAGAATGGTATGGGGTATGGAAGATACAGAAACATATCGTCATATTAAGGAAAACTTACAACTTATCTCTTCTAATAAGAGTTAGGGAAGCAAAGGAAATAGAATGCTAGAAACAATCAGTATCATTATTCCCATCTATAATGTGGAGTCCTATCTCAGAAAATGCTTAGATAGTATAATTGAACAATCTTTTCCTTATTTTGAATTGCTTTTAATAAATGATGGCTCTACTGACGCTTCAGCTCAGATTTGTCAAGAGTATGTGGAAAAAGATAACAGAGTCCGTTATTTTGAAAAAGAAAATGGTGGTGTTTCTTCGGCTCGTAATTTTGGAATCAAACATTCGAGGGGTGAGTACATTACATTTATTGATTCAGACGATTGGGTTGAACCGAATTATTTGGAAATTTTTTATAAGTCGATAAAGGAACAGGATGCAGATATTGTTGTTGCAAATTACTATACTTTTCGTGAAGAGGATGCAATGTTTTTATTTCATGTTGCTGAAACAAATGAAGCTCTTGTATTTCAACCTGATGATGCTTTTTTTAACTATATGTTTTCAACCTTTGGTACAGATATTTCGTGGGGAAGTGCTTGCAGTAAATTATTTAAAAAATCCCTATTTGAACGCCTTTATTTTTCCGAAGACATATCTTGGGCAGAAGATTTTGATTTAATGTATAAATTGTTTTTGATTTCTGAACGTATTATCTATCTTCATAAAGCTCCATATTGTTATCGTGACCGTGGAGACAGTGCTTCTAAATCACCAGGGGAAGAACCTATTCGTCAAAGCTTGAAAGTTTCAGAAAATCGTTTACTAAATCTTGCTTTGGTAGGAATTGATTTAACGGAAGCTAGAAAGCATCACATTGGGTTATTACAGTGGATGAAGTATAATATGGGAACAGTATGGGATATGTCTGATACGGTCACCTTTAAAAAAATAGAGCAGCAATTATGGCTACTAGATTTAAAAAATAGAGGTAAGAATACCTAGACAGTCTTTATAGTTTTATATAGAAATAGTAAGGAAAGTGAGAAATATATTGAAAACAGAAACAATATCAATCATTGTACCCATCTATAATGCAGAGAATTATCTGAAATCGTGTTTGGATAGTGTGCTGTCACAAACCTTTAAGGATTTTGAAGTTTTAATGATCAATGATGGCTCTATAGATAATTCAGCAACCATCTGTCAAGATTACGCAGAACGTGACAGCCGTTTCCGATATTTTGAAAAGGAAAATGGAGGCTTATCTGATGCTCGGAACTATGGACTAGATAGGGCAAAGGGAGCTTATATCACCTTTCTAGATGCAGATGATTTTCTTTTTGAAAACTACCTAGAAAAATTATATCAAGCGAGTCGTCTAAGTGATTCTGATATACTAATTGGAGGTTATTGCCGCTTTGATGGCTCTGATTTCTATTTTTATAATGATCATTTTAAGAGTGAATCCTTAATTTCTTTCACATCAGCACAAGCGATTCAAGTATTAGATTCTATGCTGGATGTTCCTTTTTTGACTTTTTCTACTGCTTGGGGGAAGCTGTTTAAACGAGGTTTGTTCGATGAGCTCCGTTTTCCATATGGAAAATATGCTGAGGACCAATTTTTAATTTGGAAACTCTATATGAGAGCTGACAACATTCATGTTTTTAACAATGCGTCTTATGTTTATCGTATGAATCCTTCAGGGTTATCTAGCGTTTTTTCTCTCAAACATTTAGATTATATTGACGCGATTGAAGAACGCATAAGAGCAACAAAGGATTTAGAAGGGATCAATATTCAACATTCCTTTAACATGTATGACTATGTCTTACAGAGAATGTTAGGACAGTTGAAAGAACATCAATTTTTAGATGAAGCAGAGCAAGTACGTAAAAAATTGGAATTAGCAGAACGAACTGAATATCCCTTTTTGCTAGAAAATAAAAATGATTTAATTAGTATTATCGTCCCTATTTATAATGTTGAAAAATATATTCGAATGTGTTTGGATAGTATTGAAAATCAAACTTATTCAAATATAGAAGTTTTATTGATAAATGATGGGTCACTAGATTCATCGGGACAGATTTGTCAAGAATATGTTGCTAGAGATAGACGTTTTCGATATTTTGAAAAGGAAAATGGTGGAGCATCTGATGCGAGAAATTTTGGAATAGCTAGAGCAAAGGGAGAGTATTTATCTTTTGTAGACTCAGATGATTGGCTAGCACCTACTTATGTAGAAGATTTGTATCAATCTGCTATAAGAACGCATGCAGATACTGTAGTAGCTCATTATACGATTTATAATGAAGAGGATAGACAATATCATGTTCATATCTGGGATGATTATTATGAAAAGACCTATACTGGGAAAGAATTGGTTCTTGAATTACCATCTTTAGAATTAAATGGCTATATTTTTATTACCAGTTGGGGAATTTTGTTTAAGAAGGAATTGTTTAATCATATTAGATTTCCTAAAGGAAAATCAATAGAAGATTCTTGGACAAATTATAAATTATTTTTTCAATCAAATCTTGTTACATATATTCACAAAGAAATTTACTATCATAGGGAAGGCATAGAGAGTATTGGAAGCAGTGTTAATGAGAAACTTTTAACAGATGTATTAGAGTGTCTGCTTGAAAGGCTAGCAATTTATACTATAAAGGGTTGGAATTATTCTGATGAAAAGGATAATGTCTTGGGATGTTTAAGATGGAGATATCAACAAGCAAAAGAAAATGGATTGCAGGATACTGAAATTTTCAGGAGATATACAGAAATATTAGACCTTATAGATAATAATTAAAGATCAAGCACGTTCGATGAACTAATGGTAAATAAAAAAATCTATTTTATTCACTAACGTAGTGTTCTTTTAATAGTAGCATAGGGGATTTATAAGCAGAATTTTTCTGCTTTTTTTGTTATAATAGCAATAGTATTTCTGTAAAAATATATTCTTTATTACACTATTAGAACAGAGTTCTTCATCAATTTGAGAATATTTTCTATGTAAAAGATGCATGGCTTTTTTGATTAGTATAAACTGCTATTTTTTAATATCGAAATAAACAAGATAAAAATATTACATAGCATTTTTAAGAGTTTTAGGATAGTTTAAACTGAATTTTACAAAAACAAAAAATTAGGAGATTGAGGGGATAAATCTTGAAAAACTTTTTTTCGTCTGTTGTATTAAAAAAAGGATTTATGACATTGTTTTTTATTTTTATATATGTTTTAGGAAGCAGACTGACATTACCTTTTGTTGACCTGAATAGTAAAGATTTTTTAGGAGGTTCAACAGCCTATCTAGCCTTTTCAGCTGCCCTAACAGGTGGGAATCTTAGAAGTCTTTCACTCTTTTCTGTTGGTTTATCTCCGTGGATGTCTACAATGATTTTGTGGCAGATGCTTTCGTTATCGAAAAAATTAGGATTATCTACTGGTTCTATAGAAATACAGAATAGAAGACAGATGTATTTAACTTTATTTATAGCAATGATTCAAGCATTAGCTATCACACTAAGTTTACCAGTTCAATCAAATTTGCCGAAGATTCTGATTCTTGTGATGGATACACTGCTCTTAGTGGCTGGGTCTTTTTTCTTAATATGGTTATCTGATATTAATGCGACAGTAGGAATTGGCGGTTCTATGCTTATCTTGTTGACTGGTATAGTATTAAATATACCTCAAGATATACTCGAAACATTCCATACAATGCACATATCTATGTATATTATAGTTGCTGTTTTACTTATGGGATTAATTTTTACCTACTTGATAGCTATTCTATATAGAGCGCGTTATCGTATAGCAGTTAATAAGATTGGATTACATAGTCTCTTTAAACGCTATTCTTTTTTAGAAATTATGCTAAATCCTGCTGGCGGGATGCCTTATATGTATGTCATGACATTTTTAAGTTTTCCAACTTACATACTTTTATTATTACAAAGTCTCTTTCCGAATAATTCAGTTAATTCTACTCTTTTGTCTCAGTATACAATTGGAAAGCCACTCTGGATTTACATGTATATAGTAATTCTTTTTGTTTTTAGTATTATTTTTGCTTTTGTCACTATGAATGGTGAAGAGATTGCAAATCGTATGAAAAAATCTGGTGAATACATTTATGGAATTTATCCAGGTGAGGACACTAGTCGGTTTATTAATGGATTGGTCCTTCGTTTTTCAGTAATTGGAGGTCTCTTTAATGTAATCATGGCAGGTGGCCCCATGCTTTTTGTTTTATTTGATGAAAAGTTATTAAGGATTGCAATGATTCCAGGCTTGTTTATGATGTTTGGAGGCATGATTTTTACGATTAGAGACGAAGTCAAGGCTTTAAGGTTAAATGAAACCTATAGACCTTTAATTTAGGAGATTAGCATGTATTATTTTATTCCAGCTTGGTATGGGGCAGAACGAAAATGGCATGTGGATCTTATTCCATGGTATTTTTCTCATTTTCGTTTTGAATTTGATGATAGCTTTAGTCAGATTCGGATTTTTCAAAGACAAGGCATGGACTCTCGTCTATTAGTACTAGCTTACCAGCCTCACCTACGTTATTTTTTACATAGACATGGTGTATTGGAAACAGATACTTATTCTGTTTTTGATGTTATGCAAGATTTTCACAATCTCCATACCCAAGTTTTAAGCATTAGAGATATTGAGTGGGATGATGACTGTGAATTTATTTATAGTCCCTTTACGATTATTGTTCAAAAAAATGGGAAGAAATTTGCTAAGGTTGAACATGGGGTTGAAGGATTCATCAGTGATATACAGTATTTTGAACCGAATGGTCAAGTAGATATGCACTATATCATGGATGATCGAGGATTTGTATCGAGTGTTATCTTTTTTGAAGATGGGCAAGCTACCTATCAAGAATATCTGAATCCTAAGGGAGTTTGGCAATTTAGAGAGCGTTTAAAAGAAGGAGGAAGAATAGAAGTCAATCCAATTTTTGGCTATCGCTTTAAAGCGCTTATCTATCAAAACATGGGAGACTTGGTGGCAGAATTTTTTGAAAATTATCTGCAAAAGCATGTAAAGAACGAAGATATTTTTATGATTCCTTCTCATTCTCACCATGACCAGTTCGTGTTAGACCGTTTACCTAGTGCCAATCCTAAACTATTGAGTCTGTTCATTGGGCGTAATCCTCAAGATACCTTTAGAGATTTAGATTTAACTTTTGAAAAATCGGATTTGATTTTAGTGGATAGAGATGATAGTTTACGATTGTTACAGGATTTGTACCCTGAACGAATGTATCAATTTCGCCATTTATCATCTTTTGATACTCGTTTACGATTGGGACGAAGTCAAACTAAGAAAGAATCCATCATTTTTTATCAACTGGATTTTGAGCAGGGACTTGATAGCCAATCCCTGTTTCAAGTTTTATCATTTGTCGCTGAAAATAAGGATACTGAGCTAATTTTTGGGGCTTTTGCTGCTAGACAGGATCAAATGGATGAGGTAGAAGCAATTGTTGAAGCTATAATTCAAGAAAATTTTCTAGTTGAAACTTTGAAAAAAGACTTGGACTATGGTGATGCAGAAAATCATTTAGATGAAAATCAACACCAGAACTTACGATTTCAGTTTGTTAACTTGAATGATGAATTGGAATTGATTAAAACACTAGAATTTGTCCGTTTGATTGTGGATTTTAACAACTACCCCCACGCCTATACCCAGATTGCTGGAATTAGTGCGGGGATTCCTCAAATCAACCTAGTTGAAACCGTCTATGTTGAACATTTGAAAAATGGTTATTTGCTGGCAGATGTGTCAGAGTTTTCTAAGGCTGCTCATTATTACACAGATAGGTTGAAAGAGTGGAATGAGTCCTTGATTTATTCGATTGAGAAAATTAAGGAATATACTGGTCAGCGCTTTCTTGAAAAACTAGAGAATTGGATAGAGGAGGTTCAGAATGTCAAAGGAACTTAATATTTTACAGATAGGGCTTACCAATTGGGAAAATCACTATGACATACCTAAAAACATGAACTGGCACCATTTTTATCCCAATTCGACAATAGCTCTTCGCAAAATGACAGAGAAAAAAGGTTTTAGCCGTTTTCATGCAGTATTGGTGAAAGATCCTCAGTATGTCAAAGACTTATTTTCCTTTGTAAAATATTTCGAACCTTACACTTTGTTTTATGATCAGGATCTCAAAACAGATGATGAAGGAGTTGCATTCTTTCTCAAAAAACGATGCGCTCAGGCAGTTGATTTTTCAAGACCTCAACAATTAATAAATGATTTATCAACTACTCTATTTGGTGGTGGTTACGGTGATAAATTATTTCCGTCAACAATTAAGATTCATGACTATTTTCAAGGTTCTGTTTCTTATCAAGGACTTGAAGGTGTGACTATAGAGGGTGATTTTGGCGATGAATTTCATCAACTAGCATACTGGACTCATAATTTTATGGTTTATAAAAATTTGCCTATAGAATTATGGCTAGAGTATGAAAAACAGGGGAATTGTGAGCTTAGATTTATAGTTCGAAAGATAATTGAAGGGAATATAGATCATTTTTTTGAAGAAGAGATTTATACTGAAGCAGATTTGGAAAAAGCTATCGTTATAGATAGTATAGATACTAATTTTTTACTATTTTTATCTGTTGAAGCAAGAGGCCATGGAACTATCAAACTGGGTAATCTTCACCAACGTTGGAGTCGAAAACAATTTGGTAAGTTTGTTCTTGGTGGAAATATCCTACATGATTCCAAGCGTGATGAAATAAACTATTTCTTCCATCCAGGTGATTTTAAACCGCCTTTGGCTGTCTATTTTGCAGGTTATCGACCTGCAGAAGGATTCGAGGGTTACTATATGATGAAAACTTTAGGGTGTCCCTTTATTTTATTTTCTGATCCACGTTTAGAGGGGGGAGCTTTTTATCTAGGAACGGATGAGCTAGAGGGAAAAATCAAAGAGACGATTGCTCATTATCTTGATTATTTAGACTTTGATCGCAAGGATTTGATTTTATCAGGTCTTTCTATGGGAACGTTTCCGGCTCTCTATTATGGTGCTTCTTTTGAACCTCATGCTATCATAGTTGGTAAACCCTTGGCTAATTTAGGAACCATAGCTAGCCGCGGACGTTTGGACGCACCGGGTGTCTCTAACTTAGCGTTTGATTGTTTAATTCACCATACAGGTGGGACAAGTTGGCAAGATATGACGGATCTGGATCAGCGTTTTTGGAAAATCTTTAAACAAGCAAATTTTTCAAAGACAACCTTTGGTTTGTCCTACATGAAGGATGAAGAAATGGATCCTCAGGCTTATGAGAATCTAGTTACTTATTTATGTAATACAGGTGCCAAGATTTTATCTAAAGGAACTGCTGGACGACACAATGATGATACAGATACCAATATTGCTTGGTTTCTTCACTTTTATCGAATGGTACTAGCAAGTGGTTTTGGAAGGGAGAAAGAATGATTATCACACAGAGACAGTCTATTCATTGGGGAGAAGTTGGTGGGACTTATATGTACGGATCAACTGTATCTTATTACCCTGACAAAAGTATTCGGCTGTATAATCCTCTATTGCCATCTGGTGAGATTCTTAAGACTTGGTTTTCTAGTGTTAATTACCAGGCTACACGGACTCAGCCTCAGCTTCCCTTATTAAAAAGAAATCAGGAGTATCAACTATCACTGGTTTTTGATTGTCAGCCTGAAAATGGGGTTTATACCAAGATAACTTTTTTTGATCGCTATGGTGATATTTTAGAAGAAAAGGTAGAAAAAGTGAAAGATTTCATATTTACTTATCCAGAAGATAGTTATACTTATCAAGTTTCTCTTTTAAGTGCTGGATTTGAGTCCTTAACTTTTTATCATTTTTCTATCAAGGAGATCAGAAGTGTTTAGACGTTTAGGTCAAGATTTCCAGCTTAGGAAAGTGAAAAAGATTTTAAAGCAGATTAATGCACTTAAAGGTAAGATGTCCTCTCTTTCGGATCAAGAATTAGTGGCTAAAACAGTGGAGTTTCGTCAGCGTCTTTCAAAGGGAGAAAGTCTAGATAACCTCTTAGTAGAAGCTTTTGCTGTGGTGCGTGAAGCAGACAAGCGAATTTTAGGGATGTTTCCCTATGATGTTCAAGTCATGGGGGCTATTGTCATGCACTATGGAAAAGTTGCTGAGATGAATACGGGGGAAGGTAAGACTTTGACAGCAACCATGCCGGTTTATTTGAACGCTCTTTCGGGAGAAGGAGTGATGGTTGTGACTCCTAATGTGTATTTATCAAAGCGTGATGCCGAGGAAATGGGCCAAGTTTATCGTTTCCTAGGCTTGACCATTGGGGTACCATTTACGGATAATCCAAAGAAAGAAATGAAAGCTAAAGAAAAGAAGCTTATCTATGCTTTGGATATCGTTTACACAACCAATAGTAATCTAGGTTTTGATTATTTAAATGATAATCTGGCCTCCAATGAAGAAGGTAAGTTTTTACGACCGTTTAACTATGTGATTATTGATGAAATTGATGACATCTTGCTTGATAGTGCACAAACTCCTCTGATTATTGCAGGTTCTCCTCGTGTTCAGTCTAATTACTATGCTATTATTGATACGCTGGTAACAACGTTGGTCGAAGGAGAGGATTATATCTTTAAAGAGGAGAAAGAGGAGGTTTGGCTGACTACTAAGGGTGCTAAGTCTGCTGAGAATTTCCTAGGGATTGATAATTTATACAAGGAAGAACATGCGTCCTTTGCTCGTCACTTAGTCTATGCGATTCGAGCTCATAAGCTCTTTACTAAAGATAAGGACTATATCATTCGTGGAAATGAGATGGTACTGGTTGATAAGGGAACAGGACGTCTGATGGAAATGACCAAATTGCAGGGAGGTCTCCATCAGGCCATTGAAGCCAAGGAACACGTGAAGTTGTCTCCGGAAACGAGGGCTATGGCCTCCATCACCTATCAGAGTCTCTTTAAGATGTTTAAAAAAGTATCCGGGATGACGGGGACAGGAAAGGTAGCAGAAAAAGAATTTCTTGAGACTTATAATATGGCCGTTATTCGGATTCCAACAAATCGTCCCAGACAACGGATTGACTATCCAGATAATCTCTATGTGACTTTACCGGAGAAAGTTTATGCGTCTTTAGAATACATCAAAGAGTATCATGCTAAGGGGAATCCCTTACTCGTTTTTGTTGGATCGGTTGAAATGTCCCAGCTTTATTCATCTCTCTTGCTTCGTGAAGGGATTGCCCACAATGTTTTAAATGCCAATAATGCTGCGCGTGAGGCTCAAATCATCGCGGAATCAGGTCAGATGGGAGCAGTAACAGTTGCAACATCTATGGCCGGACGCGGTACAGATATTAAACTTGGTGATGGAGTGGCAGAACTTGGTGGTTTGATTGTCATTGGAACAGAGCGGATGGAAAGTCAGCGGATTGACCTTCAAATTCGTGGACGTTCTGGCCGTCAGGGAGATCCTGGGATGAGTAAGTTTTTTGTATCCTTAGAGGACGATGTTATTAAGAAATTTGGGCCATCTTGGGTCCACAAGAAGTATAAAGATTATCACGTTCAAGATATGACGCAACCAGAAATTCTCAAAGGTCGTAAGTATCGTAATCTGGTTGAAAGGGCGCAACACGCTAGTGACAGCGCTGGTCGAACTGCCCGTCGTCAGACCTTAGAGTATGCTGAGAGCATGAATATCCAACGTGATATGGTTTACAAGGAACGCAATCGTCTAATAGATGGTTCTCGTGACTTAGAGGATGTAGTTGTGGATATCATTGAGAGATATACTGAAGAGGTAACGTCTAAAAACTATGCCAGTCGTGAATTACTGTTTCACTTTATCGTTACTAATATCAGTTTCCATGTAAAGGAAATTCCAGATAATTTGGACTTGTCTAATCAGCAGCAAGTCCGCTCCTTTATTAGACATGTTGTGAATAGGGAACTCTCTGAAAAGAAGGAATTACTGGAGAAACATGACTTGTATGAACAGTATTTACGACTCTCTCTACTGAAGGCTATTGATGACAACTGGGTAGAGCAGGTAGACTATCTACAACAGTTATCTATGGCTATCGGTGGTCAATCTGCTGCACAGAAAAATCCAATTGTAGAATATTATCAAGAAGCCTATGCAGGTTTTGAAACGATGAAAGAGCAAATTCGTGCTGATATGGTACGGAATCTCCTGATGGGGCTGGTTGAGGTCACTCCAAAAGGTGAAATCGTGACTCATTTTCCATAAGAGGAGAAAATATGACAATTTACAATATAAATTTAGGAATTGGTTGGGCTAGTAGCGGTGTGGAATACGCTCAAGCCTATCGTGCCGGTATTTTTCGAAGTTTGAATTTACCCTCTAAATTTATCTTTACAGATATGATTTTAGCTGATAATATTCAGCATCTTACAGCCAATATTGGTTTTGATGATGATCAAGTAATCTGGCTTTATAACCACTTTACAGACATTAAGATTGCACCGACTAGCGTGACAGTGGATGATGTACTGGCTATTTTTGACGGTGTGGAAAGTCGTAGAGAAAAGAATGGCAAGGTTTTGCGTATCTTCTTTTCTGACCAAGATAAGTTTGTCACCTGTTATTTGGTTGATGAGAACAAGGACTTAGTTCAGCATGCCGAGTATGTTTTTAAGGGGAACTTGATTCGGAAGGATTACTTTTCTTATACGCGTTATTGTAGTGAGTATTTTGCTCCCAAGGACAATGTTGCAGTCCTATACCAACGAACTTTTTACAATGAAGACGGGACACCGGCCTATGACATCTTGATGAATCAAGGGAAGGAAGAAGTTTATCGTTTCAAGGATAAGATTTTCTATGGGAAGCCAGCCTTTATGCGAGCTTTTATGAAATCCTTGAATTTGAACCAGTCTGATTTGGTAATTCTTGATAGAGAGACAGGCATTGGACAGGTTGTTTTTGAGGAAGCACAAGCGGCTCATCTGGCGGTAGTTGTTCACGCGGAGCATTATAGTGAAAATGCTACAAACGATGACTATATCCTTTGGAATAACTATTACGACTATCAGTTTACCAATGCGGATAAGGTTGATTTCTTTATCGTATCAACTGATAGACAAAATGAAGTGTTGCAAGAGCAATTTACCAAATACACCCCGCATCAACCAAAGATTGTTACCATTCCTGTAGGAAGTATTGACTCCTTGACGGAGTCAAGTCAGGGGCGCAAGCCATTTTCATTGATTACGGCTTCGCGTCTTGCCAAAGAAAAACATATTGACTGGTTGGTCAAGGCGGTCATTGAAGCTCGTAAGGAAATACCTGAATTAACCTTTGATATTTATGGTAGTGGTGGAGAAGATTCTCTGCTCAGAGAAATTATTGCAAATCATCAGGCTGAGGATTATATCCAGCTCAAGGGGCATGCGGAACTTTCGCAGATTTATAGCCAGTATGAGGTTTATTTGACGGCTTCTACCAGTGAAGGATTTGGTTTGACCTTGATGGAAGCTATTGGTTCAGGTCTACCCCTAATCGGTTTTGATGTGCCTTATGGTAATCAGACCTTTATAGAAGATGGGAAAAATGGTTATTTGATTCCAAGTTCATCTGACCATGTAGAAGACCAAATCAAGCAAGCTTACGCAGCTAAGATTTGTCAACTGTATCAAGAAAATCGTTTGGAAGCTATGCGTGCTTATTCTTACCAGATTGCAGAAGGCTTCTTAACTAAAGAAATTTTAGAGAAGTGGAAGAAAACAGTAGAGGAGGTGCTCCATGATTGAACTTTATGATCGTTATAATCAGGAAAGTCGAGATTTGCATGAAAGTCTAGTAGCTACTGGTCTTTCTCAACTTGGAGTGGTCATCGATGCAGATGGTTTTCTGCCCGATGGTCTGGTTTCTCCTTTTACCTATTATCTAGGTTACGAGGATGGAAAACCTCTCTATTTTAACCAAGTCCCTGTTCCAGCTTTTTGGGAAATTTCAGGAAATAATCAGTCTGCTCGTATTGAGGATGTGACACAGGAGAGGGCCGTCATTCATTATGCAGATGGTTTGCAGGCACGTCTAGTCAAGCAGGTTGATTGGAAAGATTTAGAAGGTCGAGTACGCCAGGTTGACCACTATAATCGCTTCGGTGCTTGCTTTGCTACAACGACCTACAGTGCGGATAGTGAGCGGATTATGACGGTTTACAAAGACGTCAATGGTCAGGAAGTCTTGCTGGAAAACCATGTGACGGGTGATATCTTATTGACCTTACCAGGTAAACCTATGCGATCTTTTGTAAATAAAGTTGAATTTATCACTTTCTTTTTACAAGATTTGGGATTAGATAGCCATCAGCTTATCTTTAATACTTTAGCGACTCCTTTCTTGGTTTCCTTCTATCATCCCAACAAATCTGGCTCAGATGTTTTGGTTTGGCAAGAACCTCTCTATGATGCTATCCCGGGCAATATGCAGTTGATTTTGGAAAGTGATAATGTGCGCACTAAGAAAATCATTATTCCAAACAGGGCAACTTATGAGCGCGCTTTGGAGTTGACTGACGAGAAATACCATGATCAGTTTGTCCACTTGGGTTACCATTACCAGTTTAAACGCGATAATTTCCTAAGACGAGATGCCTTAATTTTGACTAATTCAGATCAGATTGAGCAAGTAGAAGCAATCGCAGAAGCCTTGCCTGATGTTACCTTCCGTATCGCATCGGTAACAGAGATGTCTTCTAAGCTCTTAGACATGCTTCGCTATCCTAATGTGGTCCTTTATCAGAATGCTAGTCCACAGAAGATTCAGGAGCTCTATCAATTGTCGGATATTTACTTGGATATAAACCACAGTAATGAGTTGTTGCAGGCGGTGCGTCAGGCCTTTGAGCATAATCTCTTGATTCTGGGATTCAACCAAACGGTACACAATAGACTCTATATCGCTCCTGATCATCTATTTGAAAGTAGTGAAGTTTCTGCTTTGGTTGAGACCATTAAACTGGCCCTTTCAGATGTTACCCAAATGAGTCTGGCCCTTGGGAAGCAGGGTCAACATGCAAATTATGTTGACTTGGTGCGATATCAGGAAACCATGCAAACTGTTTTAGGAGGCTAACATGTCAGACGAAGATTTATTTTACAAAGACGTTGAAGGTCGTATGGAAGAGTTGAAACAAAAACCTATCAAGAAAGAAAAAGAAACCCGAGGTGAAAAGATTAGTAAAACTTTTTCACTCATCTTGGGTTTAATGATTCTGGTTGGTTTACTCTTTACTTTGCTAGGAATTTTGAGGTAGGCCTATGACCGATATTCTGATTGTTTTAGCTATTGTCCTCTCTCTTGCTTTGATTGTATTGGTAACCATACAACCCCGTGAAAATCAACTATTTTCCATGGATGCGACTAGTAATATTGGTAAACCAAGTTACTGGCAGAGCAACACCTTGGTAAAGGTGCTCACTTTATTGGTGAGTTTGGCCTTATTCGTTTTATTACTAACCTTTATGGTGATAACTTATAAATCATGACCACCCGTCAAACGGGTGGTTTGTACCAGGGCTATAAGCCCAAATTACCAGCCAGCGCCTAAAGACGCT
>CAJNCH010000015.1:0-38439 GCA_905221225.1 bacterium | reverse complement strand
CCAGTGAAACCAACCGACAAAGTTCCAGTGAAAGACAAAGCCCACTTAACTCCAGAAGAGAAAAAACAAGTGGCAGATAAAGTCAAAGCACAAAACCCAGGTAAGGAAGTAACGGTAGGAGCCGACGGCGCAGCAACAGTGACAGATCCAACAACAGGAATCAGTCATACAATTCCAGGAACAGAGCTAGTGAACCAAGACTTCGAACCAGTGAAACCAACCGACAAAGTTCCAGTGAAAGACAAAGCCCACTTAACTCCAGAAGAGAAAAAACAAGTGGCAGACAAAGTCAAAGCTAAGAACCCAGGTAAGCAAGTAACGGTAGGAGCCGACGGCGCAGCAACAGTGACAGATCCAACAACAGGAATCAGTCACACAATTCCAGGAACAGACTTAGTGAACCAAGACTTCGAACCAGTGAAACCAACTGAAAAAGTTCCAGTGAAAGACAAAGCCCACTTAACTCCAGAAGAGAGAAAACAAGTGGCAGACAAAGTCAAAGCTAAGAACCCAGGTAAGCAAGTAACGGTAGGAGCCGACGGAACAGCAACAGTGACAGATCCAACCACAGGAATCAGTCATACAATTCCAGGGAGCGATTTAGTGAACCAAGACTTCACTCCAGTGAAACCAACTGAGAAAGTACCAGTCAAAGATGTGAATAATCTAAGCAAAGACGAACAAGATAAAGTTAAAGAATCAGTGGAAAAAGCAAATCCAGGTAAAACAGTAGTTGTTGAACCAACAGGTAAAGTAATAATCACTGATCCTAAGACAAATATCAGTCATGAGCTTTCTGGTGAAGAAGTAACAACGATTCTTCCACCAGTACTAGAACTTCCAGAGTACACAGATCCAATCGGTACAACAGGAGTAGACGAAAATGGCAACTTAATTCTTCCACCAGTAGCTGAACATCCAACATTACTCATCACTAAATGGACTGATGAACAAGGTCATGAATTGAAACCAGCGGATGCCAAAGCTCCAACGGTATTAGGTGAAACCAATGAAGCATTTGAACATGGTGAAATTGAAGGTTATGTATTTGTAAGAACAGAAACTAAAGGTGATGTTGTAACTCACGTCTTTAGAAAAGTGAGTCCAGTTAGACCAACAGGTGATGCTCAACAAAGACCAGCTACACCATCTGATGATACAAATCCTAGACCGGATACTTCTACCCCTGCTGAGGTGCCAACTACTCAACCGGCTAAACAACCAAGTCAAACGGTTGAAGTACCAGCTCAATTGCCGAATGAAGTGTCAGAAACGAATCCATCAGTTTCTCAACCACAAGCAGTATTGCCAAATACTGGTACACAAGAAGACCGTGCTACAGATGCATTAGGAGTTCTCTCTCTTCTTGGGGCATTTGGTTTGCTATTTGCCAAAAAGAAAAAAGACGATGAAGAGGATGCTTAAATAGATGATCTCATCTGATCCTTAGTAGCTTTCCCTACATGAAGTCTTTGTAAATCAAAAAGAACTAGAAAAATCACTCATTTGTGAGAACTCTAGTTCTTTTTTTGTATTTCATAAACATTTCATATTTGGGTTTTATAATAGTCTTACAAATATGGAGGTGGCAAATGAATCCAATCCAAAGAGCTTGGGCTTATGTCAGTAGAAAACGACTGAGAAGTTTTATTTTATTTCTGATTTTATTGGTTCTCTTGGCCGGAATTTCAGCCTGTTTGACTCTAATGAAGTCCAACAAAACAGTGGAAACCAATCTTTATAAATCACTCAACACATCTTTTTCTATTAAGAAGATAGAAAATGGTCAGACCTTCAAGTTATCGGACTTATCATCCGTGAGCCAGATTAAGGGGCTGGAAAATGTCTCTCCTGAACTCGAGACGGTCGCAAAACTAAAAGACAAGGAAGCGGTAAGTGGAGAGCAGAGCGTAGAACGTGATGATTTGTCAGCTGAGGACAAGAATTTGGTTAGCTTAACGGCTCTTCAGGATTCATCCAAGGATGTCACCTTTACCAGTTCGGCTTTCAACCTAAAAGAAGGGCAACACCTTCAAAAAGGGGATTCCAAGAAAATTCTTATCCACGAAGAGTTGGCTAAGAAGAACGGTCTTTCGCTTCATGACAAGATTGGCTTGGATGCTGGTCAGTCAGAATCTGGAAAAGGGCAAACAGTAGAGTTTGAGATTGTCGGAATTTTTTCTGGTAAAAAACAAGAGAAATTCACAGGCTTGTCTTCAGACTTCAGTGAAAACCAGGTATTTACAGACTATGAAAGTAGCCAGACCCTTTTGGGAAATGGTGAAGCTCAAGTCAGTGCAGCTCGCTTTTATGTGGAAAATCCTAAGGAAATGGACGGACTCATGAAGCAAGTGGAAAACTTGGCTTTAGAAAGTCAAGGTTACCAAGTCGAGAAGGAAAACAAGGCCTTTGAACAAATCAAAGACTCAGTGGCAACCTTCCAAACATTCCTCACCATCTTCCTTTATGGGATGTTGATAGCTGGAGCAGGCGCCTTGATTTTAGTCTTGTCCCTCTGGCTGAGAGAAAGGGTCTACGAAGTGGGAATCCTTCTGGCACTTGGAAAAGGTAAGAGCTCGATCTTCCTACAATTCTGTTTAGAGGTAGTTTTAGTATCTCTTGGAGCTTTGCTTCCAGCATTTGTTGCAGGAAATGCCATCACATCCTATCTACTCCAAACTCTACTAGCAAGTGGAGATCAGGCAGCCCTACAAGACACGCTAGCCAAAGCAAGCAGTTTATCAACCAGCATCCTATCTTTTGCAGAATCCTATGTTTTTCTAGTTCTGCTTAGTTGCTTGTCTGTAGCTCTTTGTTTCCTATTTTTATTTAGAAAATCGCCTAAGGAAATTTTATCATCTATTAGTTAATACTCTTCGAAAAACTCTTCAAACCGTGTCAGTCTTATCTGCTACCTCAAAGTTGTGCTTTGAGCAACCTGCTGCTAGATTCCTAGTTTGAACTTTGATTTTCATTGAGTATAAGAAGGAGAAATCATGACTTTATTACAATTACAAGACCTTACCTACCGTTATAAGAACACTGCTGAGGCAGTGTTATATCAGATCAATTATAATTTTGAACCCGGGAAATTTTACAGTATCATTGGCGAGTCAGGAGCTGGGAAATCCACACTCTTGTCCCTCCTTGCTGGTCTAGATAGTCCTGTTGAAGGTTCTATCCTTTTTCAAGGAGAGGACATTCGTAAGAAGGGCTATTCTTATCATCGCATGCACCATATTTCCTTGGTCTTTCAAAATTATAACTTGATAGATTATCTTTCTCCGCTGGAAAATATCCGCTTGGTCAACAAAAAGGCAAGCAAGGATACACTGCTTGAGCTTGGTTTGGATGAAAGTCAGATCAAGCGGAATGTTCTCCAGTTATCAGGTGGTCAACAGCAACGTGTTGCCATTGCTCGTAGTTTGGTCTCAGAAGCTCCAGTTATTCTAGCGGATGAGCCAACGGGAAATCTGGACCCTAAAACTGCTGGAGATATTGTCGAACTGCTCAAATCACTTGCCCAGAAAACAGGTAAATGTGTCATCGTCGTCACCCACAGCAAAGAAGTGGCGCAAGCTTCAGATATTACACTTGAGTTGAAGGATAAGAAACTGACTGAAACTCGCAATACTAGTAAATAATATGAGCTTTTCTGTTAGAACTATAAGAAAGAACAAAATCTAGAAAGGAAACCTATGTTACACAACGCATTTGCCTATGTTACAAGGAAGTTTTTCAAATCGATTGTCATCTTCCTGATTATTCTCCTCATGGCGAGCTTAAGTTTGGTCGGCTTGTCGATCAAGGGAGCTACTGCCAAGGCCTCTCAGGAGACCTTTAAAAATATCACCAACAGCTTCTCCATGCAAATCAATCGCCGCGTCAATCAAGGAACGCCACGTGGTGCTGGGAATATTAAAGGTGAAGATATCAAAAAAATCACCGAAAACAAGGCCATCGAGTCTTATGTGAAACGCATCAACGCTATCGGAGATTTGACTGGATATGAACTCATCGAAACGCCAGAAACCAAGAAAAATCTAACACCTGACCGTGCCAAACATTTTGGAAGTAGCTTGATGATTACAGGTGTTAATGATTCCTCTAAAGAAGACAAGTTTGTCTCTGGCTCTTATAAACTAGTCGAAGGTGAGCACCTAACCAACGACGACAAAGATAAGATTCTCATGCACAAGGACTTGGCAGACAAACACGGCTGGAAAGTTGGAGATAAGGTCAAACTGGACTCAAATGTCTACGATGCAGACAATGAAAAAGGTGCCAAGGAAACAGTTGAGGTGACAATAAAGGGGCTCTTTGATGGTCACAATAAGTCGGCAGTAACCTACTCGCAAGAACTTTATGAAAATACAGCTATTACAGATATTCACACTGCTGCAAAACTTTATGGCTACACAGAAGACACAGCTATTTATGGGGACGCAACCTTCTTTGTAACAGCAGACAAGAATTTGGATGATGTCATGAAAGAGTTGAATGGTATCAGTGGTATCAACTGGAAGAGCTACACACTGGTGAAGAGCTCCTCTAACTACCCAGCTCTAGAGCAATCCATCTCTGGCATGTACAAGATGGCCAACCTCCTCTTCTGGGGCAGCTTGAGCTTCTCAGTCCTTCTCCTTGCCCTCTTGCTTAGTCTTTGGATTAACGCTCGTCGCAAGGAAGTGGGCATCCTCCTCTCTATCGGTCTCAAGCAGGCAAGTATCTTGGGACAATTCATCACTGAATCTATCTTGATTGCCATCCCTGCTCTTGTTTCTGCTTACTTCCTAGCCAGCTACACAGCCCGTGCAATCGGAAACACTGTTCTTGCCAATGTCACTTCTGGTGTTGCCAAGCAAGCCAGCAAGGCTGCTCAAGCCTCTAACCTTGGTGGTGGTGCAGAAGTAGATGGCTTTAGCAAGACCTTGTCGAGCCTAGACATTTCCATTCAGACATCAGACTTTATTATCGTCTTTGTCCTAGCCTTGGTTCTAGTGGTTCTCGTTATGGCGCTTGCTTCAAGCAATCTCCTCAGAAAACAACCAAAAGAGCTCTTGCTGGATAGCGAATAAGTTTGAAAAAATTAGTCTGGAATAGAGGATACATCTTGTTTTTCTATTCAAGAATGGTAGATAGAGAATGACTATTTAACAATTCAAAATAGAGCCGAAAGCAGTGGTGAAAATCATTGCTTTCAGTTGCTTTCTTTGTACTTTTGCTGGTGTATGTGATATACTAAAATTGTGGAATTCAGTGGAAGGATAATTTGCAATTTCTATATTCAAATATGCATAAAAATTTATTCATAATTTGCTTTTAAATAAATAGAAAACCTGTAGATACCTATCCA
Organism: bacterium; assembly: GCA_905221225.1. Taxonomy (GTDB): domain Bacteria; phylum Bacillota; class Bacilli; order Lactobacillales; family Streptococcaceae; genus Streptococcus. The sequence goes on along the minus strand of CAJNCH010000015.1, from coordinate 33,083 downwards.
GACTGCCAAGGTAGACGGGCCTGCTGTGGCTGAGTTTGCCTTTTTAAAAAATATAAAATAGTGAGGAAAATAATGAGACAAACAAATGTTAGAGGGACATTATCCCTACGTGGCTTTAGAAAATTAAGAACTGGTGCAATTGTTGCGACAGGTGTGATTTTATTGGGACTGGGCTTTTTAGCTCCAACTGTTTCCGCTAACGAACAAGATGGTGTTTGGGTAGCTAGAACAGTTGCAGAAGTAAAAGCTGATATTCAAAATATAGACAATTTATCACACTACACTATTAAGTGGGGAGATACACTGAGTGCTATTAGTGGAGCAACAGGACTATCTGTTGATAGTTTAGTTGAGATAAATCGTATTGCAAATAGAGATTTGATTTTTGTCAATAATAAATTGTATTTTAGCGAAGAAGCTTTTCTAAAAGATGGAAATACAGAAGTCAAAAGACAGCGAGTGTCAATTGATAATTCTGGTAGCTGTCAAAGTTATGAAGTTGAAACAAAGACAAATACTGTAACTGGAGAGCAAACAACTACTGTTAAACAAACGACACCAGTAGTTGTGGAAACACCAGCAGTATCGGCAGCGAAAGCTGAAGAGTCAGTATCGCCAGCATCGAAATCAGAAACATCAGTCACAGTTGTGCCAAAAGCAGAAACAAGGGAAGAAGTTTCAAATACTCCATCACTGGGCGCTACAACTAGTGCTGATTCAGGTGAATCAAGTCCAGTAACAGACAATGCCCCTTCAAATACAGGGGCTACAAATCAACCTGTAGCTTCAAATCCAAGTTCTGAAGTTCCAGTGCCATCAGTATCAGCACCGAAAGCCGAGGAACCAGCGGCACCAGCGCCAAAAGCAGAAGAACCAGCAGCTCCAGCACCGAAAGCCGAGGAACCAGCAGCCCCAGCACCAAAAGCCGAGGAACCAGCAGCTCCAGCGCCAAAAGCCGAGGAACCAGCAGCTCCAGCGCCAAAAGTAGAAGAGCCAGCGGCACCAGCGCCAAAAGCCGAGGAACCAGTGGCCCCAGCACCAAAAGCAGAAGAGCCAGCGGCACCAGCGCCAAAAGCCGAGGAACCAACGACACCAGCACCAAAAGCAGAAGAGCCAGCGGCACCAGCACCGAAAGTGGAAGAGCCAGCGGCACCAGCACCGAAAGCGGAAGAACCAGCAGCTCCAGCACCGAAAGCCGAGGAACCAGCAGCGCCAGCACCGAAAGCCGAGGAACCAGCAGCTCCAGCGCCAAAAGTAGAAGAGCCAGCGGCCCCAGCACCGAAAGCGGAAGAACCAGCAGCCCCAGCACTAAAAGCGGAGGAACCAGCAGCTCCAGCGCCAAAAGTAGAAGAGCCAGCGGCCCCAGCACCGAAAGCGGAAGAACCAGCAGCGCCAGCACCAAAAGCCGAGGAACCAGCGGCTACAACGCCAAAAGTGGAAGAACCATCGGCGCCAGCACCGAAAGCCGAGGAACCAACGACACCAGCACCGAAAGTGGAAGAACCTGCAACACCAGCACCGAAAGCGGAAGAACCAGCAGCCCCAGCACCGAAAGCAGAAGAACCAACGACACCAGCACCAAAAGCGGAGGAACCAGCGGCACCAGCGCCAAAAGTAGAGGAACCTGCAACTCCAGCACCAAAAGCCGAGGAACCAGCTACAACACCAAAAGAAGATACTCCGTCTGAAGAAGTAGCACCTAAAGATGAAAAACTTGAGGAAGCAAAAAAAGATGGAAAAGATGTTATTGAAAAAATTGCGGCTTCAAAACTTAGTGAAATTGAAAAAGTTAAAGATGAAGCAGAAAAAGCTAAGTTAGAAGCTAAATTAAAAGAATTAAAAGAAGCAGGATTAGAAGCGATAAATAATGCTAAAGATCACGATGCAGCAGTAGATGCTGCGGATGAATATCAAACTAAGATTGATGAGATTAATGTTCCAGGTGAAGAATTACCAGCACCAAATTATAATAAAGATAATTTAACAAATGGTCGTAATGAGGGTACTACTATTAATGATGGAAGTACAGCAATAGGTCATGGATCAGGTGAAGCTACAGCAACAACTCCAGCACAACCTGCTACAACTGAAAGATCAACTTCACCAACAACTTCAGCACAGCCTTCAAGTTTTAGAAATGCCCCATCAGTTCAAGCAAGAGCAAGAAGAGTGGCACGTTCAACATCAGAACCAGATGGAACTGTAAATATTAGCTATAACTTTGCTGGAATGCCAGATATTCATGGTTTCCTATCTGATCCGGGAGAAGATAATACTGTCACAATTCCTGCTGGAACGAATGAAGCACAGGCAAAAGAATTAGTAAAAGAAAAAATTCAAGCCAAGATAAAAGATCTAGCTGCTAGAGGGTATCATGTGAAAAATGACATTATTTTTGAACAAGATACTACTGTGAAAAATTATAACTATGTCGTTACATTCACTAAGGAGGCTACAGGAACTACAGGTTTCAGAATGGCGCCAGCAGTTCAACCACGTGCTAGCAGAAATCGTAGAAGTCTAGAACAGCCAGCTCCTCAAAAGGTCAAAGTCAATGTTTTTTATAACTTTGATCAAATGAAAGATATTGCAGGTTTCCTAGGAGATATCAATGGAACTTCTCTTGAAATTGCGGAAGGTTTATCAAATGAACAGGTTAAAGCAGCTGTCAAGAGCCAAGTTGAAGCTAAGAAAGAAGAGTTGAGCAAACGCGGCTATACTTTCAAAGAGGACTATGTATATCAATCTAATGGGAAAGATTATAATTACGTTGTAACATTTTCAAAAGCAGCTAAATAATTTTCATTCTATAGAGAGTGAAATTCAAGCAGAGAGAGCGATAGGCTCTCTTTGTTTTATCTAGTGGTCAGTTGATTACAGACAAAAGGCAAGTAAGAGGCTATAATAAAAATAGAGTAGGTATTTATTCTAAGAAAAATAAAAAATAGAGAGCAGTTAAAGTATGAAAATTTTAATTGTAGAAGATGAAGAGATGATCCGTGAGGGGGTCAGTGATTATTTGACGGATTGTGGTTATGAAACCATTGAGGCTGCAGATGGGCAAGAAGCTTTAGAAAAATTTTCCAGCTATGAAGTAGCCTTGGTTTTACTGGATATCCAGATGCCCAAGCTCAATGGCCTGGAAGTGCTAGCTGAGATACGCAAAACCAGTCAGGTTCCTGTTTTGATGTTGACCGCCTTTCAGGATGAGGAATACAAGATGAGTGCCTTTGCTTCTCTGGCAGATGGCTATCTGGAAAAGCCTTTTTCTCTATCTCTCTTAAAAGTGAGGGTAGACGCGATTTTCAAGCGCTACTACGATACAGGACGAGTCTTCTCCTATAAGGATGCCAAGGTAGACTTTGAAAGCTACAGTGCAAGCCTAGCAGGAGAGGAAGTGGCTGTTAATGCTAAAGAGTTGGAAATTCTGGACTATCTGGTGAAAAATGAAGGACGGGCCTTGACTCGATCTCAGATAATCGATGCGGTCTGGAAGGCGACAGATGAGGTTCCCTTTGACCGTGTCATTGATGTCTATATCAAGGAACTGCGGAAAAAGTTAGACTTGGACTGCATCCTCACTGTGCGCAATGTTGGTTATAAATTGGAGAGAAAATGAAACGAACAGGTTTGTTTACAAAGATATTTATCTATACCTTCTCGATTTTTAGTGTTCTGGTTATTTGCCTTCATTTAGCTATTTATTTTCTTTTTCCTTCGACTTATCTGAGTCATCGTCAGGAAACCATTGGCCAGAAAGCGACAGCCATTGCCCAGTCCCTAGAAGGGAAGGATAGGCAGAGTATCGAGCAAGTGTTAGAGCTGTATTCCCAGACTAGTGATATCAAGGGGGGCGTTAAGGGCGAGATGACCGAGGACAAGTTGGAGGTCAAGGAAAGTCTTCCTCTGGATACGGAACGTCAGACAACCTCTCTTTTTATCGAGGAGCGCGAGGTGACAACGCAGGACGGTGGTACCATGACTCTCCAGTTTTTAGCGTCCATGGATTTGCAAAAGGAAGCAGAGCAAATCAGTCTCCAGTTTCTCCCCTATACCTTGCTGGCCTCCTTTCTGATTTCCCTCTTGATTGCTTACATCTACGCTCGGACCATTGTTGCCCCTATTTTGGAAATCAAGAGGGTGACCCGTCGGATGATGGAACTGGATGCCCAAGTGCGATTGCGCGTGGATTCCAAGGATGAGATTGGTGATCTCAAGGAACAAATCAATAGCCTCTACCAGCATCTTTTGACTGTCATTGCGGACTTGCATGACAAGAATGAAGCTATTCTCCAGCTGGAAAAGATGAAGGTCGAATTCCTACGAGGGGCTTCTCATGAACTGAAAACACCCTTGGCTAGTTTGAAAATCCTGATCGAAAACATGAAAGAAAATGTCGGGCGTTATAAGGATAGAGATCACTATCTGGGAGTAGCCTTAGGAATTGTGGATGAGCTCAATCACCACGTTCTCAAGATACTTTCTCTCTCGTCTGTGCAAGAATTGCGAGATGATAGGGAAGAAATTGATTTGCTCCAGATGACGCAAAGTCTGGTTAAGGATTATGCTTTACTAGCCAAGGAAAGAGAGCTCCAGATAGACCATAGTTTGAACCATCAGCAGGCTTATCTAAATCCATCTGTGATGAAATTGATCCTATCTAACCTCATTAGCAATGCTATCAAGCACTCTGTTCCAGGCGGCTTAGTTCGCATTGGAGAAAGAGAAGGGGAACTTTTTATAGAAAATAGCTGCAGTCTAGAAGAACAAGAAAAACTAGCCCAGTCTTTTTCTGATAATGCTAGTCGCAAGGCCAAGGGGTCTGGGATGGGGCTTTTTGTGGTCAAGAGTCTATTGGAACATGAAAAATTAGCTTATCGTTTCGAGATGGAGGAGAATCGTTTAACCTTCTTTATAGATTTTCCAAAAGTCGCCCAATACTAGGGAGAGAAAGGGGTTACATAGATGAAGCTAGAAGAAATTCAATCGAAACTGCGGGAAAAACTAGATTTTTTTGTCAAAAAGTGATAAAATGAACAATGTAAATGGGATGACCCATAAAAATATACAGGAGGCCTGATAAAATGGCAATCGTTTCAGCAGAAAAATTTGTCCAAGCAGCTCGTGACAACGGTTATGCAGTTGGTGGATTTAACACAAACAACCTTGAGTGGACTCAAGCTATCTTGCGCGCAGCAGAAGCTAAAAAAGCTCCAGTTTTGATCCAAACTTCAATGGGTGCTGCTAAATACATGGGTGGTTACAAAGTTGCTCGCAACTTGATCGCTAACCTTGTTGAATCAATGGGTATCACTGTACCAGTAGCTATCCACCTTGACCACGGTCACTACGAAGATGCACTTGAGTGTATCGAAGTTGGTTACACTTCAATCATGTTTGATGGTTCACACCTTCCAGTTGAAGAAAACCTTAAATTGGCTAAAGAAGTTGTTGAAAAAGCACACGCTAAAGGTATCTCAGTAGAAGCTGAAGTTGGTACTATCGGTGGTGAAGAAGACGGAATCATCGGTAAAGGTGAATTGGCTCCAATCGAAGACGCTAAAGCAATGGTTGAAACTGGTATCGACTTCTTGGCAGCTGGTATCGGTAACATCCACGGTCCTTACCCAGCAAACTGGGAAGGTCTTGACCTTGACCACTTGCAAAAATTGACAGAAGCTCTTCCAGGATTCCCAATCGTATTGCACGGTGGTTCAGGTATTCCTGATGAGCAAATCCAAGCAGCTATCAAACTTGGTGTTGCCAAAGTTAACGTTAACACTGAATGCCAAATCGCATTCGCTAACGCAACTCGTAAATTTGCTCGTGACTACGAAGCAAACGAAGCAGAATACGACAAGAAAAAACTCTTCGACCCACGTAAATTCTTGGCTGATGGTGTAAAAGCTATCCAAGCATCAGTTGAAGAACGTATCGACGTATTCGGTTCAGAAGGTAAAGCTTAATCTAGCTGAACAATACAGATGAAACCTGCCCATTGGGTGGGTTTTTTAGCGTTTTAAGGGGAACTATTAAGCCAGAATTTTTGATTAAAACTATTATTTTAAGAGAGAAATCTTTAATTTTATAATCTGTAGGCAAACGCTTGCATTCTAGTTTTTATTGGACTATAATAGGTTGGTATAAAACCTTCTGTAGCAATAAAATGTAGAAGGTGTAGAAAGTAAGGATTTAGAATATTTGTAGTAAAAGACAATGTTGCTATTCCTTACCATAGGGAGATAGATATGGCAATGATAGAAGTGGAACATCTTCAGAAAAATTTTGTGAAGACTGTTAAGGAACCGGGCTTGAAGGGTGCTTTGCGCTCCTTTATTCATCCTGAAAAGCAGACCTTTGAAGCGGTCAAGGATTTGACCTTTGAGGTCCCAAAGGGGCAGATTTTAGGTTTTATTGGGGCAAATGGTGCTGGGAAGTCGACAACCATTAAAATGCTCACAGGGATTTTAAAACCGACATCTGGTTTTTGTCGGATTAACGGCAAGATTCCCCAGGATAATCGTCAAGATTATGTTAAGGATATTGGGGTTGTCTTTGGACAACGCACCCAGTTATGGTGGGATTTGGCTTTACAAGAGACCTACACGGTCTTGAAGGAGATTTACGATGTGCCAGATTCGCTCTTCCATAAGCGCATGGATTTTTTGAATGAAGTCTTGGATTTGAAGGACTTTATCAAGGATCCCGTGCGGACTCTTTCACTAGGGCAGCGCATGCGGGCGGATATTGCGGCGTCCTTGCTCCACAATCCCAAGGTTCTCTTCTTAGATGAGCCAACCATTGGTTTGGACGTTTCGGTCAAGGATAACATTCGTCGGGCTATTACTCAGATCAATCAGGAGGAAGAAACCACCATTCTCTTGACCACTCACGACCTGAGCGACATTGAGCAACTCTGTGATCGGATTTTTATGATAGACAAGGGGCAGGAGATTTTTGATGGAACGGTGAGCCAACTCAAGGAGACCTTTGGTAAGATGAAGACTCTCTCCTTTGAACTGCTACCAGGTCAAAGTCATCTCGCTTCTCACTATGAAGGGCTGCCTGATATGGCCATTGATAGACAAGGGAATAGTCTCAACATTGAATTCGATAGTTCTCGCTACCAGTCAGCTGATATTATCAAGCAAACCCTGTCTGATTTTGAAATCCGCGATTTGAAGATGGTGGATACGGATATCGAGGATATTATCCGTCGCTTCTATCGAAAGGAGCTCTAAGATGGTTAAATTGTGGAGACGTTATAAACCCTTTATCAATGCAGGTGTTCAGGAGTTGATTACCTATCGAGTCAACTTTATTCTTTATCGGATCGGCGATGTCATGGGGGCTTTTGTGGCCTTTTATCTCTGGAAGGCTGTCTTTGATTCTTCGCAGGATTCCTTGATTCAGGGCTTTAGTATGGCAGATATCACCCTCTACATCATCATGAGTTTTGTGACTAATCTTCTAACTAGGTCCGATTCTTCTTTTATGATTGGGGAGGAGGTCAAGGATGGTTCCATTATCATGCGCTTGTTAAGACCAGTGCATTTTGCGGCTTCTTACCTCTTTACCGAGCTTGGTTCCAAGTGGTTGATTTTTATTTCTGTTGGCCTTCCATTTTTAAGTGTCATTGTTTTGATGAAAATCTTATCTGTGCAAGGGATTGTAGAAGTGCTGGGATTAACTGTCCTTTATCTTTTTAGCTTAACGCTGGCCTATCTGATTAACTTTTTCTTTAATATCTGCTTTGGATTTTCTGCCTTTGTGTTTAAAAATCTTTGGGGTTCCAATCTACTTAAGACTTCCATAGTGGCTTTTATGTCTGGAAGTTTGATTCCCTTGGCTTTCTTTCCAAAGGTTGTTTCAGATATTCTGTCCTTCCTGCCTTTTTCATCCTTGATTTACACTCCGGTCATGATTATCGTTGGGAAATACGATACCAATCAGATTCTTCAGGCGCTCGCTTTGCAGTTTTTCTGGCTCTTAGTGATGGTGGGTTTGTCTCAGTTGATTTGGAAACGAGTCCAGTCCTTTATCACCATTCAAGGAGGTTAGTATGAAAAAATATCAACGCATGCATCTGATTTTTATCAGACAATACATCAAGCAAATCATGGAATACAAGGTGGATTTTGTAGTTGGTGTCTTGGGAGTTTTTTTGACCCAAGGCTTGAACCTCTTGTTTCTCAATGTCATCTTTCAACACATCCCATCCCTGGAAGGTTGGACTTTTCAAGAAATCGCCTTTATCTATGGATTTTCCTTGATTCCCAAGGGCTTGGACCATCTCTTTTTTGACAATCTCTGGGCACTTGGCCAACGCTTGGTGAGAAAGGGAGAGTTTGACAAGTATCTGACTCGTCCTATCAATCCTCTCTTTCACATCCTAGTTGAGACCTTTCAGATTGATGCCTTGGGCGAACTCTTGGTTGGTGGGATCCTACTAGCGACAACGGTATCTAGCATTGCTTGGACTCTTCCAAAATTCCTGCTTTTCCTAGTTTGTATTCCTTTTGCGACCTTGATTTATACTTCCTTGAAAATCGCGACAGCCAGCATCGCTTTTTGGACCAAGCAGTCAGGCGCCATGATCTACATTTTCTATATGTTTAATGATTTTGCTAAATACCCGATTTCGATTTACAATTCGCTCCTTCGATGGTTGATTAGCTTTATCGTGCCATTTGCCTTTACGGCCTACTATCCTGCTAGCTATTTCTTGCAGGACAAGGATGTAATCTTTAACATCGGAGGTTTGATGTTGATTTCCCTGGTCTTCTTTGTCATTTCCCTTAAACTTTGGGATAGAGGCTTAGATGCCTACGAAAGTGCAGGTTCGTAAATAATAGAATATCAAAGTCTTGTCTCAGGACAGGCTTTTTCTAATGGAGATGAAAATTTCTTGACACCTATTCTCAGAGTGCTATACTGTAAGTGTAATCGCCGATTTAGCTCAGTTGGTAGAGCAAGGCACTCGTAAAGCCTAGGTCACAGGTTCAATCCCTGCAATCGGCAAATAGAAGAAACTCATTCTACTGGGTTTCTTTTTATTTTATCTTAACGATTTAACCACTTAGACTAAGATAGAGACCAGATAGTCAAAAGAACTTGTTCTTGAAACTGACCTCTGCTATAATAATTTTTGTAAGGGATGTGAGGCGTCGATACCATATGGTTCAAGTTTCTAAAAAGAAATTGGAGATAAAGAAATGAAAAAATTATTGGGGATTGTATTTTTAGTAGCAGCAGCGACAGTAGTGTATTTTGGTTCTGTTGGCTGGCCAAGTTTGGACATTAACCTCTGGTCATTGATTCCGGTAGGCTTGTTCCTCTATTTCACTCTAGAGAATCTTTTGAAAAAGGATTACAAGGCTAGTCTGATGTGTTTCATTATTGCCTTTATCATCGCAAATGCAATTTTGGACCTTTTGCCAATTTCAAGTGGCTTGGTAATTGGAGCGGGCGTACTAGCTTGCATTGGTATTGGATTTATCTTTCCTGATAAAGAAGGAAAATAGGAATTGATGAAAAAATAGATAAAGAAAAAACACTTCAATCACTGTATTTAGTTTGATTGAGGTGTTTTCAATTTCATTTTTTTATTTATGGGCCATCAATTCAACAATCATCTCGATATACATGACAAGGGTTAATAAGAATCCTGCACGCCAGAAGAATTTGATGAATTTAGGATAGTAAAAGCTGCGTTTTTTCAAAAGGAAGAAAAAAACGAGAATAATGGCTAGGAGTGAGAGGGCTAGTCCCAGTCTAGGGAGGAAATTATGGGTAAAGGTTTTAGCTGTAATAAGGTAATATTCAAATACCAAGACTGGAAAAGCCAAATCCGCAAAGTTTCGTCCTAGTTTTTTTAATCTAAAAAGTTTGGTTATGATAATGCAGACTACTAAAGTCAGTATCAATAATAAAATAGATGCTAATTTCATTAAAATCATACCCATATTGTATCATAAAAAATCGCTAAAGGAAACGAGAAACAGAGGAATTTATAGGAAAGTCAGGCTTTTGAGATTGTGGGTGTTTTTTGTTATAATGAAAGTTATGAAATCTTATAATACCTTGAATGATTATTATCGAAAACTCTTTGGAGAAAAGACCTTTAAAGTCCCTATTGATGCGGGGTTTGACTGTCCCAATCGTGATGGGACTGTGGCTCATGGAGGCTGTACTTTTTGTACGGTTTCAGGTTCTGGAGATGCTATCGTAGCACCGGATGCGCCTATTCGTGAGCAATTTTATAAGGAAATTGACTTTATGCACCGTAAGTGGCCGGATGTTCAGAAGTATCTGGTTTATTTTCAAAATTTTACTAACACCCATGAAAAGGTGGAAGTCATCCGAGAGCGATATGAACAGGCTATCAACGAGCCAGGTGTGGTAGGAATCAATATTGGAACGCGCCCAGACTGTTTACCAGACGAAACTATCGAATATTTGGCTGAGTTGTCGGAACGCATGCATGTAACGGTTGAATTGGGCTTGCAGACCACTTATGAAGCAACCTCTGATCTGATTAACCGTGCCCATTCCTATGAATTGTACGTGGAAACGGTCAAGCGTTTGAGAAAGTATCCCAAGATTGAGATTGTTTCTCATTTGATCAACGGACTTCCTGGTGAAACCCATGAGATGATGATTGAAAATGTCCGCCGCTGTGTTACGGACAATGATATTCAAGGGATTAAACTACACTTGCTTCACCTTATGACCAATACTCGTATGCAACGAGATTACCACGAAGGACGTTTACAGTTGATGAGTCAGGACGAATATGTCAAGGTTATCTGTGATCAACTGGAAATCATTCCCAAGCATATCGTCATCCATCGAATCACAGGAGATGCACCTAGAGATATGCTGATTGGGCCTATGTGGAGCCTCAATAAATGGGAAGTGCTAAATGCTATTGAAACTGAAATGCGACGTCGTGGAAGCGTTCAAGGATGCAAGGCTGTAAAACAGGAGTTTGAAAATGAAAAGACCACTTGAGATGGCACATGATTTTTTGGCTGAAGTAGTGACAAAAGAGGATACCGTAGTGGATGCGACTATGGGAAATGGCCATGACACGCTTTTTTTGGCCAAGCTAGCTAAGCAAGTTTATGCTTTTGATATTCAGGAACAAGCCTTGGAAAAGACCCAAGAGCGTTTGCATCAGGCTGGCCTGACAAATGCTCAGTTAATCTTGCAAGGTCATGAGACACTGGACCAGTTTGTGACAGAAGCCAAGGCTGGGATTTTTAATCTGGGCTATCTGCCGTCAGCTGATAAGTCTGTCATTACCCGACCTCAGACAACGATCGAAGCATTAGAAAAACTGTGTCATTTGCTTGTCAAAGGTGGACGAATTGCTATCATGATCTATTATGGACATGAAGGAGGAGACCTTGAGAAAGATGCTGTCTTGGAGTTTGTTAGCCAGTTGAATCAACAAGAGTACACAGCTGCTATTTACCGAACTTTAAACCAAGTCAACAACCCACCATTTTTAGTGATGATTGAAAAATTAGAGAGATATAGACATGGATAAACAATACCTACGTGAAAAGCTGGATGCCATGCGCCAGAAATTTGTTGAGTCAACCCACCACGAACGAGCGGTGGGTGTGTTAGACCAAGCACACATGAGCAAAAAAATGCTTAAAATCAAGAAAAAATTAGTTGCTCTTGAAATGGAACGGTGCCAGAGAAAAATTGAGCACAAGGATTGTTCCAAGATTGACCAAAAAATCAAAGAGCAGAAGGAGATATTTGAATCCTGTTGTAAAAAAGATTAAGGAGGACGTGCGTGGAATTACTGATTTACCTCATCCTATTTTTACTGGTCTTGATTGTTTCAAGTACAACCAATAAGCTTCTGCCTTTTTTGCCCCTTCCTTTGGTTCAAATTCTTTTGGGAATTGTAATTGGTCTCTTTTTACCCAATACTGACTTTCACCTCAATACGGAGTTGTTTTTGGCTCTGGTTATTGGGCCCTTGCTTTTCCGAGAGTCCGAAGAAGCGGATATTACGGCTATTTTAAAACACTGGCGAATCATTGTCTATCTCATATTTCCAGTGATTTTTATCTCGACCCTGAGTTTGGGTGGCTTAGCTCATCTTCTTTGGCTCAGTCTTCCCTTGGCAGCTTGTTTGGCTGTTGGGGCTGCCCTTGGGCCAACGGACTTGGTGGCCTTTGCCTCTCTTTCGGAGCGTTTTAGCTTTCCTAAGCGCGTGTCCAATATCCTCAAAGGTGAAGGACTCTTGAATGATGCTTCTGGCTTGGTGGCCTTTCAGGTGGCCTTGGCCGCTTGGACAACAGGAGCCTTTTCCCTTGGGCAAGCAGGTAGTTCGCTCATCTTTTCAATTCTAGGCGGTTTTTTGATTGGCTTTTTAACAGCCATGACCAATCGTTTCCTCCATACTTTTTTGTTAAGTGTGCGCGCAACGGATATTGCCAGCGAACTTTTATTAGAATTGAGTTTGCCTCTGGTGACCTTCTTCCTAGCAGAAGAAGTACACGTTTCAGGGATTATTGCTGTTGTAGTAGCAGGGATTTTAAAGGCAAGTCGCTTTAAGAAAATCACACTCCTCGAAGCCCAAGTGGATACGGTGACTGAGACGGTTTGGCATACAGTGAATTTTATGTTGAACGGTTCTGTCTTTGTGATTTTAGGGATGGAGTTGGAAATGATAGCAGAGCCTATCTTGACCAATCCAATCTATAATCCCTTACTTTTATTGGGATCTCTTATAGCCCTTACCTTTGTCCTCTTTGCCATTCGTTTTGTCATGATCTATGGCTATTATGCCTACAGGACACGCCGCCTCAAGAAAAAATTGAATAAGTATATGAAGGATATGCTTCTCTTGACCTTCTCAGGGGTCAAGGGAACGGTGTCGATTGCTACGATTCTTCTAATACCAAGTGATTTGGAGCAGGAATATCCAATCTTACTTTTCCTTGTCGCAGGGGTGACGCTTGTCAGCTTTTTAACAGGTCTCGTGGTTTTGCCTCATCTTTCTGATGAACAGGAAGAAAGCAAGGACTATCTCATGCATATCGCTATTTTGAATGAAGTAACGATAGAGTTGGAAAAAGAGTTGGAAGACACCAGAAATAAACTTCCCCTCTATGCGGCTATTGACAATTACCATGGTCGTATTGAAAATCTCATCCTGAGTCAAGAAAATAAGGGGGCTCAGGAAGACTGGGAGGCCTTGAAACTTCTTATCCTCAGTATTGAAAGTGACGGATTGGAACAGGCTTATGAGGAAGGAAAGGTCAGTGAGCGTGCTTATCGAGTTTACCAACGTTATTTAAAAAACATGGAACAAGGTATCAATCGCAAGTTTGCTTCACGGTTGACCTATTACTTCCTTGTTTCCTTGCGGATTCTACGTTTTCTCCTTCACGAAGTCTTTACCTTTGGTAAGACCTTCCGTAGTTGGAAAAATGAAGAATCACAGAAACTCAGAGCCCTTGACTATGACCAAATCGCAGAGCTCTATCTAGAAAATACAGAGATGATTATCGAAAGTTTGGAGAACCTAAAAGGGGTTTATAAGAGTTCCTTGATTAGCTTCATGCAGGATTCTCGTCTCCGTGAAACAGCTATCATCACCAGTGGTGCCTTTGTCGAACGGGTTATCAATCGTGTCAAACCCAACAATATCGATGAAATGCTGAGAGGCTATTATCTAGAGCGTAAGTTGATTTTCGAATATGAAGAAAAACGATTGATTACGACCAAGTATGCCAAGAAATTACGACAAAATGTGAATAACTTAGAGAACTATTCTCTAAAGGAAGCTGCCAATACCCTGCCTTATGATATGGTGGAATTGGTAAGAAGAAATTAGTTAATACTCTTCGAAAATCTCTTCAAACCACGTCAGCGTCGCCTTACCGTACTCAAGTACAGCTTGCGGCTAGCTTCCTAGTTTGTTCTTTGATTTTCATTGAGTATAAGATTGTAAGTGAAGGAGTGTGACATGAAGAAGTGGTGGAAAGAGCTGATAGACAAACCTTTAGTAAAAGCTTTTTTGCATTATTACCAAGCATCAGATAGTGAGTTGACCAGTGTCGCAGTGGCCTACTATTGGTTGATTTCGATTTTCCCCCTACTTTTGGTGGTGGTCAATATCCTCCCTTATTTTCAGATTCCAGTTTCTAATTTTTTAAAGGTTGTCAATGAATTCTTGCCGGATACCATGTATGATGTGGTCGCAAAGATTATCACAGAAGTGCTGACCCAACCTTCAACGGGCTTATTGAGTTTTGCGGTTTTGTCAGCCCTCTGGACCTTTTCAAAATCCATGAATTTCCTACAGAAAGCCTTTAATAAAGCTTACGGAGTAGCTAAAAATCGTGGGATGATTTCTCATCAACTCATGAGTTTGTTTGTCAGTTTTGGCTTGCAGATTCTATTTGCCTTAGCTCTATTTCTCAGTGTCTTTGGGCGAATGCTTCTAAACCTTATCAAGAGCTACTGGGAATCGGATAGTCCTCTCTTTGATTATCTGCAAGACCTAACAGGCCCCCTGGTCTATGCTTTGATTTTCGCTATCTTGATCATGCTTTATTATTTCTTACCTAATATTAAGGTCCGACGAATTCGCTCTGTATTACCAGGTAGTGCCTTTGTTTTATTGACTCTGGTCTTACTACTTAATATCTTTTCAGTCTATGTCAACAATTATGTCAATCACCTAGTGGACGTCCGTTTTTTCAGTTCCGTCGTGGTGGTGGTCATGATGTTCTGGTTTATTCTCATCGCTAAGATTTTAATTGTCGGCGCGGTGATCAATGCCAGTGTTCAGAGTTTGAAAGATCCGAGCTTTAGAATAAATTAACTTCATTTTTTATCCATTACAAAACGCATATTATCAAGTATTATAAAATCTTGATAATATGCGCTTTTTGATTGTGAAAATTAGTAGATAAACATGGCATCGCCAAAACTGAAGAAGCGGTAGTGTTCTTGAATGGCATGGTGATAAGCGTCTAAGACTAATTCACGGCCTGCAAAGGCAGAAACCAACATGACCAGAGTTGATTTTGGTAAGTGGAAGTTGGTTGAGAAGGCATCCACGATCTTCCACTCATAGCCGGGTTTGATAAAGATATTGGTCCAGCCAGAATCTGCTTGGATTTGCCCATCAAACTTGGAACCAATAGTCTCCAAGGTGCGGATAGAAGTGGTTCCGACAGCGATGACACGGTCTCCATTTTCTTTGACAGAGCGAAGGGTGCTAGCAGCTTCCTCTGAAAGTTGGTAGAATTCTGAGTGCATTTCATGTTCGTCCAGATTGTCAACTGAAACGGGTCTAAAGGTTCCGAGTCCGACATGAAGAGTCAGATAGACTAGATGAATACCCTTAGCTTGGATTTCTGCCAGCAGTTCTTTGGTGAAATGAAGACCAGCAGTAGGTGCTGCAGCAGAGCCACTTTCCTTGGCGTAAACGGTTTGATAGCGTTCACGGTCATCCAGTTTTTCATGGATATAAGGCGGTAGCGGCATTTCACCCAGACTTTCCAAAACTTCTAGGAAAATTCCTTGGTATTCAAAGCGGACAATGCGGCCTCCGTGGGTCAGTTCTTCTGTAACGACAGCGCTGAGACGGCCGTCACCAAAGCAAACGCGAGTGCCGACCTTGAGGCGTTTGGCAGGTTTAGCCAGAACTTCCCACTCATCTCCATTAGTATTTTTAAGCAGGAGAAGTTCCACATGGCCGCCAGTTTCTTCCTTTTGACCATAGAGGCGGGCAGGGAGAACTCGGGTGTCATTCATAACAAGGGCATCACCAGGTTCCAGCATATCAATAATAGAGTGGAAGTGTTTATCCTGCATTTCTCCCGTCTCACGGTTGACGATGAGGAGTTTAGAGGCGTCCCGTTTTTCAAGAGGCGTTTGGGCAATCAATTCCTCGGGTAAGTGGAAATCAAAATCAGCTGTATTCATATATTTGTTCATTCTTTCTAAGTTCTAATCTTATCCATTATAACATGTTTCAAGTTTGGACGCTCTTTTTTTGAAAATTAAATCGTTTTCACTTGACAAAAATTGGTCTATACCATATAATAAATATAGATTGAAACGGAGGATAAAAAGATGAAAGTTATTAAAGTTGAAAACCAAATCGAAGGTGGAAAAGTTGCTTTTGAGATTTTGAAGGAAAAATTGGCCAATGGAGCTCAAACCCTAGGACTTGCGACAGGAAGTAGCCCACTTGAATTTTACAAGGAAATTGTTGAAAGTGACCTCGATTTTTCAAATCTAACCAGTGTCAACCTTGATGAGTATGTAGGCCTTGATGGGGACAATCCACAGTCTTACCGTTACTTCATGCAAGAAAACTTGTTCAACCAAAAACCATTTAAAGAAAGTTTCTTGCCTCGTGGGGTTAAGGACAATGCTGAAGCTGAAGTTGAACGCTACAACCAAATTTTGGCTGACCATCCAGTTGACCTGCAAATCTTGGGAATTGGTCGCAATGGACATATCGGATTTAATGAACCTGGTACTCCATTTGACAGTCAAACGCATCTAGTAGAACTGGACCAGTCTACTATCGAAGCCAATGCTCGCTTTTTTGACAAAATTGAAGATGTTCCAACTCAAGCTATTTCAATGGGGATAAAAAACATCTTGGATGCCAAGTCAATCCTTCTCTTTGCTTACGGTGAGTCGAAAGCAGAAGCCATTGCCGGAACCGTGTCTGGCCCAGTGACTGAGAACTTACCAGCAAGTAGCCTACAAAACCACCCTGATGTGACCATTATTGCGGATGCTGAAGCGCTCAGCTTGTTAGAAAAATAAAAAAGCAGCACCCTTCAGTTCTTCTATTGAACGCTTTCAAGACTTGTATAAATGGAAGAAAAAATCAAAAGTAACCCGCATTTTTTCTTGACAATTATTCCTTTTACGTGTAAAATAGAATAGATCTTGAACTTGAAGGGAGTGAAAAAAATGTCTAAAACAGTAGTACGTAAGAATGAATCTCTTGACGACGCACTTCGTCGTTTCAAACGTGCGGTTACTAAAGCTGGTACTCTTCAAGAAACACGCAAACGTGAATTCTATGAAAAACCTTCTGTAAAACGTAAACGTAAATCAGAAGCAGCTCGTAAACGTAAAAAATTCTAATTAGAAATGAAAGGCTGGAGAAATCTAGTCCTTTTTCTTTTAATACTCTTCGAAAATCAAATTCAAACCACGTCAACGTCGCCTTGCCGTACTCAAGTACAGCCTGCGGCTAGTTTCCTAGTTTGCCCTTTGATTTTCATTGAGTATAAATAAATACTCCAAAGCCTGCAAAAATCTGAAATATCCTCCTACAATTTGATATAATAGAGAGAAGAACTCATTTGAAGGAGGAAATGATGTCGGTTTTAGTAAAAGAAGTGATTGAAAAGCTTAGACTAGACATTGTCTATGGCGAACCAGAATTACTTGAAAAGGAAATTAATACTGCGGACATTACGCGACCTGGTCTTGAAATGACGGGCTATTTTGACTATTATACGCCTGAGCGAATCCAGCTCTTGGGAATGAAGGAGTGGTCCTACCTCGTTTCGATGTCCTCTCACAACCGTTACCAAGTCTTGAAAAAAATGTTTCTACCTGAGACACCTGCGGTCATTGTTGCTCGTGGTTTGGTGGTTCCAGAGGAGATGCTAAAGGCAGCCAGAGAATGTAAGATTGCCATTTTAACCAGCCGTACGGCGACCAGTCGTTTGTCTGGAGAGTTATCTAGTTATCTGGATTCACGTTTAGCAGAGCGGACCAGTGTGCACGGTGTCTTGATGGATATCTATGGTATGGGTGTCTTGATTCAGGGCGATAGTGGCATCGGTAAGAGTGAGACAGGTCTGGAACTTGTCAAACGTGGTCACCGCTTGGTAGCTGATGACCGGGTCGATATCTTTGCCAAGGACGAGATTACTCTTTGGGGTGAACCGGCTGAAATCTTGAGACACCTGATTGAAATTCGTGGGGTTGGGATTATCGATGTTATGAGCCTCTACGGTGCGAGTGCGGTCAAGGATTCTTCACAAGTCCAGCTGGCTGTTTACTTGGAAAATTACGATACGCATAAGACCTTTGATCGCCTTGGAAACAATGCAGAGGAAATAGAAATTTCTGGCGTAGGCATTCCTCGTATCCGTATTCCAGTTAAAACAGGTCGTAATATTTCTGTTGTGATTGAGGCTGCTGCCATGAATTATCGTGCCAAGGAAATGGGCTTTGATGCGACTCGTTTGTTCGAAGAACGCTTGACAAATCTCATTGCTCAAAACGAGGTGCCTAATGCTTGATCCAATTGCTATTCATCTAGGCCCTCTAGCCATTCGTTGGTATGCCTTGTGTATTGTGACAGGCTTGATTCTTGCAGTTTATTTGACCATGAAAGAAGCACCTAGAAAGAAGATCATACCAGACGATATTTTAGATTTCATCTTGATAGCTTTTCCTTTGGCTATTTTAGGAGCACGTCTCTATTATGTTATTTTCCGTTTTGATTACTATAGTCAGAACTTGGGAGAAATTTTTGCCATTTGGAATGGTGGTTTGGCTATTTACGGTGGTTTGATAACTGGGGCTATTGTACTCTATATCTTTGCTGATCGTAAACTCATCAATACTTGGGATTTCCTAGATATTGCGGCGCCTAGCGTCATGATTGCCCAAAGTTTGGGTCGCTGGGGCAATTTCTTTAACCAAGAAGCCTATGGTGCAGCAGTGGATAATCTGGATTATCTACCTGGCTTTATTCGTGACCAGATGTATATTGAGGGGAGCTATCGTCAGCCAACCTTCCTTTATGAGTCTCTATGGAATCTTCTTGGATTTGCCTTGATTCTGATTTTTAGACGAAAATTGAAGAGTCTCAGACGAGGTCATATCACTGCCTTTTACTTGATTTGGTATGGTTTCGGTCGTATGGTCATCGAAGGTATACGGACAGATAGTCTCATGTTCTTTGGTCTTCGAGTGTCTCAATGGCTATCAGTTGTCCTTATCGGTCTTGGTATTTTTATCATTCTATATCAAAATCGAAAGAAGGCCCCTTACTATATTTCAGAGGAGGAAAACTAAATGTTAGAAGTTGCATATATTCTTGTAGCTCTTGCTTTGATTGTATTTTTAGTGTATCTAATCATTACTGTACAAAAGCTTGGACGTGTTATCGATGAAACAGAGAAGACGATTAAAACCTTAACTTCAGATGTGGATGTGACCTTGCATCATACCAATGAATTGCTGGCTAAGATCAATGTCTTGGCAGATGATATCAATGTCAAGGTAGCAACGATTGATCCACTCTTTAGTGCAGTGGCAGATTTATCTCTATCTGTTTCCGACCTCAATGACCATGCGCGTGTCTTGAGCAAAAAAGCTTCATCAGCTGGTTCAAAAACCATTAAGACTGGTGCAAGTTTATCAGCTCTTCGTCTTGCAAGTAAATTTTTCAAAAAATAAAAAAGGAGAATTCTTATGGGTAAACTATCCTCAATCCTTTTAGGAACCGTTTCAGGTGCAGCTCTTGCCTTGTTTTTAACAAGCGACAAGGGCAAACAAGTTTGCAGTCAGGCTCAAGATTTTCTAGATGATTTGAGAGAAGATCCTGAGTATGCCAAGGAGCAGGTCTGTGAAAAACTGACAGAAGTCAAGGAGCAGGCTACAGATTTTGTTCTTAAAACCAAAGAACAGGTTGAGTCAGGTGAAATCACTGTGGACAGTGTATTTGCTCAAGCCAAATCATGTGCTCGTCAAGCGACAGAAGCATCAAAAGATCGATTCAATAATCTCAAGGAGCAATGGCAAGAAAAGGCCGAAACTCTTGATGAATCAGAAGAGATTGTTATTAATATCAAAGAAGAAAAAATCTAGATTTGATGAGACTGGGCAAAAACTCAATTCTCGGAGAAAATGAAGTAGATTTTCCTACAATAAAATGCATAGCATCAAGGTTTTTCAAGACTTGATATTATGCGTTTTTTTGATTTTGAAGACTTTTTGACAAACCTTTTTAAAACACATGAGCGTTATGATTTTTTATGGTATAATGGCAGTGTTGAAAGTAAAATATTTACATTTTTTTATATTTTACTGATATTTTATTAATATTAATCGATCCATTTTTCTATGATTAGAAATCAATGTGATAGTTTATGATAAAGTAGAGGAAAAGCTCTAAAATTTTAGTTAAGAAACGATCTAGTATTCTGTTAAGGGAAAATATTAGAAGCCTCTATTTTGTAAAAAAATAGCTAGAAAGAAAGTTGGTAAAATGAAAGATATTTTTAATAAACGTCAACGTTTTTCGATTCGAAAGTTTTCTGTTGGAGTGGCTTCTGTATTAATAGGAATTGCCTTGTTTACACCATCTCAGGGAGTGCTTGCTTCTACGGAAAATTCTCCATCTTCTGTGGAGAAAAGAGAAGAAGTGCAACCTATACCAGATAATCAAAATAATCCTTCTTCTGAGTTAGATACCAGAGATGTTTCAATAGGATCTACAAGGGCTACAGGAATCGTCACATCTGGGGATAAGGAAAATAATAGCTTGACCACAAGGGCTTCCGCGGCGGGTGAAGACAGATCAAGCACTCCAGCGGTGAGAGCAGCATCAAATCCTTCCGAGGTTAAAAAGTATGAATTAACTGATGAGTACGCTAAGCAAATAAAAGCAGGAGTAATCGGTTCAGAAGGTAATAAGCTTGATAGTTTGTTATTAAACGGCCCTAAGTTAAGTCCAGAAGCTTATACAGATAATGACTACTTGAAGGATAAAGAAGAACTTTATATTTATGAAAAAGGCGGGAAAAAGTATGTAGGGTATAATAGTCATCCCTTATTAGAAGATACTGATGGTGATGGTATTATTGACAGTAACGAAAAACCCGATGAAAAATTAAAATGGAATGTCAGTGAGCGCGATATGATTATGTTCATGGAATTGTCCTACCGTGATGATAATTATATTGATAGAGTGCTGAATCATAAGAAACCCTTAACAGAGTCAGAGTTATATAAAAAGAATGGTGATAGTAAACCACGTTACGAATATATGATGATGAATAAGGAATTGGGGCCTTATTGGGAGAGGAAGAAAAGTTATCATACCTCCAGTGGACTAGATGCTGTCTTGTATGAAACTAAGAGTGATTTCTTATATTTACCAAATGGAACTGCACAAGTATTAGCCTTTCGTGGAACAAGTGATGCGAAGGATATAGGAGCTGATGTAACACTTGGATTAGGAAGCAATCCTCAGCAAGGGATAGATGCAGAAAATATCATGCGTGAACTGGCTAAAGATAAGAGTATCACCAATCTTTATTTGACAGGTCATTCTTTAGGAGGATATTTAGTACAACGGGCAATGGTTGAAGCTTATCAGCTGGCATATTCTGACAGCAGAGTCATGTCTCCTAAAGAGCAGTTGGCTTATAGAAACTTTTATAATAATGTATTAAAAAAAGGAACAACATTTAATGCCCCAAAAGTTGTGACAAGTTTGGTTTCTGGTCGTGAATTTTGGCAAAAAGGTTTAGATAGCAAAAAAATAGCTAAGTCTGGTAAAATGACTCATTATATTGTTGATAATGATTCGACGATAAGAAAAGGCGTCAGCAATGATAGTGATGTTGTGATAAATGTTGGATCAACTAGCGGTGGACACAGTTCACGTTCGTATTTTGAAGCAGATATGATTAATAGAAGACCAGAATTTATATCTGGGAAACGTATTTCTTTAGATGCAACTGGATATCAAAATCCAAAACTTACAACTATTAAATCTGTAGAAAAAGTTGGAGAAACTACTGTATATAGTAAACGCGGAGATGACATCATTAAGTCAATAACTGTTAGTATGAGAGATTCTGATACAGGACAGATTACTAACAATACACTTGATGAAGTGTTTAAGAAAGATGGTGCCAAATCTACAGTTGTCGTTACCCAATTTCAGCCAAGTGTACGTTATGAAAAAGATGCCACAAGGGCTAAAGGTGAAGCTAATGTAACAACAGCTGGTACTCCAGGTACTAGTGCAGTAACTACGACTTATAGTGTAAATCCTAACACTGGAGATCTGATTGCACATGTAGGACAACCAGTAGTTAAGCAACCGGCAATAGAAACAGTTGTCAAAGTCGCAGCCAAGGATGAAGTAGAATACATTAAAAAAGGAGACGACGTTGTTAAGAAGACAACAAGTTACACAGTAAACTCAAAAACCGGCAGTCTTACTTCGACTGAGAAGGAAGAAGTAGTCAATAAAGGTGGCGCGAGGGATATAGTTGAGTATAATTCAGTTGAACCCAAACCAGTTTATTTAAAAGATGTGAACAGTCCAAAAGGTACGAATACCGTTCAATTTCCAGGGAAAGCAGGAAAAACTAAAGTCACCACAACCTATAGCGTAAATCCAGTAACTGGAACTCTAACTCCATCAAAAGGGGAACCAGAAGTCGTAACTCTACCAATAGCTAGAGTTGTAAAAGTGGGAGCGAAGGATAAAGTAGAAGTAGAAACAATCCCATCTCCAGTAACATACGAAAAAGATATTAGTCGCGAAAAAGGTCAAGATAATATTACTGTCCCAGGAAAAGCTGGAAGTAAGACAACCACAACGACTTATACAGTAAATCCAAACAGTGGGGAAGTTACTTCAAATGAAGGAAATCCAGTAATAGTAAATCCAACAGAAACAATCGTTAAAGTCGCGGCTAAGGATAAAGTAGTAGAAACACCAATTGAACCTGCAGTGGTTTATGAAAAAGATGACACTCGTGACTTCGGTACACCAGACGAACGTAGAGAAGGAACAAAAGGAAAATCTGTAACGACTACAAGGTATGATGTTAATCCAAATAATGGAACAGTCACAGAACAGGTTGGTAACCCAGTGGTCACCCCAGCTGGTAAAACAATCGTTAAGGTTGGGGCTAAAACTAAGGTTGAGCGTAGCAAGGATGAGCAAGGTCGTGAAGTTATCAACACTACAACTTATGGAGTTGATCCAAAGACCGGTAAGGTAACTCCGACAACAGTGACTACTTACGATCCACAGCCAAAAGCCCAAACGGTTGAGAAGAGGGTAGTACCATCTCCAGTAGTTTACGAAAAAGATGGTACGAAAGAAAAAGGTACTGAAGCAACTACCGTTAAAGGTAAAGATGGTGAAGACGCTATCACAACAACGTACAAAGTAAATCCAACAACAGGGAAAATTACCCCAACTGAAGGTCAACCAGTTCGTACGAAAGAACCAACTAATACGATTGTTAAAGTTCCAGCTAAGGATAAAGTAGAAGTAGAAACAATCCCATCCCCAGTAAAATACGAAAAAGATGCTAGTCGCGAAAAAGGTCAAGATAATATTACTGTCTCAGGAGAAGATGGAAGTAAGACAACCACAACGACCTACACAGTCAATCCAAATAATGGGGAAGTTACTCCAACTGTAGGAGAGCCAGTCATAGTAAATCCAACGGATACAATTATCAAAGTAGCAGCGAAAGATAAAGTAGTATACTCTAAAGATGGAGATAACATTGTCAAAGAAGTTACTACCTATACAGTAAATCCAACCAATGGAAACATCACAGAGTATACAACAAAAGAAACGTTTAAAGAAAACGGATTGAAGGATAAAGTAGACGTAGAAACAATCCCATCCCCAGTAACATACGAAAAAGATGCTAGTCGCGAAAAAGGTCAAGATAATATTACTGTCCCAGGAAAAGCTGGAAGTAAGACAACCACAACGACTTACACAGTAGATCCAAACAGTGGAGAAGCTATTGCACATGTAGGAGAGCCAGTAATAGTAAATCCAACAACTACTATCGTTAAAGTAGCAGCGAAAGATACAGTAGTAACTTCTAAAGATGGAAATAACATTGTGAAGACAGCAACTTCATATACAGTAAATCCAGATAATGGAAACATAATAGAGCATACAACAAAAGAAACGTTTAAAGAAAACGGATTGAAGGATAAAGTAGATGTAGAAACAATCCCATCTCCAGTAAAATACGAAAAAGATACTAGTCGAGAAAAAGTTCAAGACAATATTACTGTCCCAGGAAAAGCTGGAAGTAAGACAACTACCACGACTTACACAGTAAATCCAGACAATGGGGAAGTTACTCCAACTGCAGGAGAGCCAGTCATAGTAAATCCAACAGAAACCATCGTTAAAGTCGCAGCTAAGGATAAAATAGTAGAAACACCAATTGAACCAGAAGTGGAATACGTTAAAGATGTTGAAAAAGACTTCGGTACACCAGATCAGCGTACGGAGGGTGAAAAAGGTAAAACAGTTACTACAAGCACTTACGATGTAGATTCAAAGGACGGTCATATCACAGAGCATGTTGATACAGTGGTCACCCCAGCAGGTAAGACAATAGTTAAGGTTGGAGCTAAAACTAAGGTTGAACGTAATAAGGATGACCAAGGTCGTGAAGTTATCACCACTACAACTTATGAAGTTGATTCAAAGACCGGTAAGGTGACTCCTACAACAGTAACGACTTACGGAACAAGGAAAGAAGCAACGGTTGAGAAGAAGGTAGTACCATCTCCAGTAGTTTACGAAAAAGATGATACGAAAGAAAAAGGTACTGAAGCAATCACCGTTAAAGGTGAAGATGGTGAAGACACTATCACAACAACCTACAAAGTAAATCCAACAACAGGGGAAATTACCCCAAGTGTAGGAAAACCAGTTCGTACGAAAGAACCAACAGAAACAGTTGTAAAAGTTCCAGCTAAGGATAAAGTAGTAGATTCTAAGGATGGAGATCATGTTGTTAAGACAGTAACTACTTACAGAGTTGAACCAAATACAGGAAATATTACTGAGGATATAAGTGTTCTAATTTATAAGGAGTATATTTTAGAAACAGCTAAATTGGATACACCTGCACTTCTTATCACTAAGTGGGTTGATGAGAATGATAATGATCTAAAACCAGCGGATGTCAAAGAACCAGCTACACTAGGTGGTGCTAACAAGGCATTAGAAGCGGGTGAAATCGAAGAATATGTCTTTTTAAGAACAGAAAAAGATGAAGAAAAGCATGTTGTTAAACACATCTTCAAAAAAGTTTCATCTAATAGATTAATAGGAATTAATAACCATGAACCTAGTAATCATGAACCTAGTAATCATGAATCTAGTAACCAAGAATCTAATAACCCTCAACCAGTGCAATCTGATAATACGGAACGTGAACCTGAGAAAATGACCCCAAGGGAACAAGTAGGGGAAACAGCGAACGATACAACAGCCAAATCAAATGAGTCTCAAAATGTATTGCCAAATACAGGAACAGAATCAAATGCGACTCTTGCCTCTCTAGGACTTCTTGGTATTCTAAGTGGTCTCGGTCTTGCTCTTGCAAAGAAAAAAGAAGACTAAAAATGTAGTCAAAATATGAATTGTTCATTGTTAAGTGGACAATGAATAAAAAAATAACAACGGCGTTGTTCCTCATTTTAAGAGGTACAAGGCCGTTGTTGTATTTTTGAAAAGTAGATGCTAATATCTGTACCACAATAAATTGAAACTAGAATAGTACACTCTGATTGTTAAAATATTTCTAGAAATTAATTTGATTTTAAATCTAGACAGTTAGTTTTGCTTAAATATATAACATAATAACATTTCATGAATAATTAAATATTTTCAACTTTTATTGATAGGACAGCCCGGTTTTTTGTTGTGTAAATATATTAAAACTGGTATAATTGAGCTGTGATAGCTGTGATAGCTGTGATAGCTGTGATAGCTGTGATAGCTGTGATAGCTGTGATAGCTGTGATAGCTGTGATAGCTGTGATAGCTGTGATAGCTGTGATAGCTGTGATGCCATCGTAATAGCAGTCGTCATAGTGATTTTTATAACTTAACACTTTTTTTGAGTTATAAAGATTGCTTTTTCTATATTAGATTTTGCATTAATCCTAGGAGGGAAAATGGAACATAAACAGAATTCACTGAGTAGAGTAGAGCGTCACCAACGTGAAAAGGTTCTACGCTTCTCTATTCGTAAGTATAGCTTTGGTGCGGCTTCAGTAGCTGTTGCAGCGCTGATGTTTTTGGGTGCGCGCGTTGCGAGTGCGGATAGTCTAATTGACAAGACTTCAGAACTTAATGCAGGTGTAGTAAACCCTAAAGATGAGGCCAAGTCGCCTCAAGAGAGCACAGGCACTGCTGAAAACAAAGTAGATGCAAGCAACAAATCTTCGGAAAATCAAGCGCCTGCAGTTCCTGTAAATAGCTCACCTACAGTTGATAAAGCCAAGTTAAGAAAAGTAGTTGAAGAATTAAATTCTCTTCTTTCAACTAAATTAAACCTTGACAACTCAGTAGTTTCACCTGTTAAAGACAGACTTCAAAAAGGAAAAGAGGCTTTGGAAAATTCTGAGCTAGCTCAAAAGGATATCGATGAACTTGCAGAACTCTTATCTAAAGATGTGACAGTCTTATCAGCTGCTGCTAAGGAATCAACTGAGATTCAAGGGAATAAAACTGAGAAGCCGGCTGACAACCTAGCGAACCAATCTTCTCCTGAAGTAAGCGCAAGCGAAGAGAGTCAAACTGTATCAGCTAAAAAAGATTCTTTGAAAGTATCTGTTGATCAATTACAGGCAGCAGTTCTTGAATTGCCTGAGCACGAGACAAGCAAAGAAGTTCTTGAAAAAGCCAATGAACTATTGGGATTGGCCCAAGGTGTTCTTGAAAATACAACAGTTTCTCTGAACGATGTTGAAGATATGACAAAACGTGTGAAGAGAATGTTTAACTCTGTTAAAAACGCTACAACACGTTTGACTTCAGGTGCTCGTGACTCACGCAATGGTAAAATCATTCCTCAAGGAACGCAATTTAGAGCAAATGGTGAAATTAATCAAGGTGCTCTAGCTAATATTAGATATTATGCTTCTGTCGATCCAAAAGATAACGGTGGACGAAGAACAATAAATGATGATCCTGAGTTGACTAAAGAGCATACAGATATCAAAGCTTACTATATGCAAGATAGAGAAGGTAAGTGGATTGTCTATGATGTCTTCTTCAATAACAACGGAAGAAAGATAACTGATAATTCTTATCAAGAACACTATTATTTCCAAGCTCCGTTTAATATTATGGATCCGTCTAATACGGTAAGAGATTTAACATTTACACGTTATCGTAATACCGGAGGTAGAAGGCTTTCAGATGGTTTCCAAGGATTTGAACAATATGGAAATACTGCGACAATCACAAATCCATGGGCTCAACAATATCGTATTTTTAATGGTGATAGAGATACGTTTTATGATCCAAATTCAGGGGTGACTCGTAATAATCAAAGATGGGATGTATTTAAAAATAACCAATATGATCCTGATCTAAACAAACTTCCTAAAGATAAAAATGGTAATTATCCAGGACTATCGTATTATTTAGGACTAGATGTGAGAAGAGAAAGTACTGATTATGCAATGCACATGCATGCGAAGATTAAGCTAAAAAATGATATTACTGAAGCTGAAGCGAATGCTTATGGTCGTGCATATGCTGCAACCGTAGCAAAAGCACCTACAGCTAATCGTTCTTATATCATGGGCGCAATGGGTACAAGTTTAACTCCTAAAGATACGACACCGCCAACTATTAACGCAAATGGAGCAACAGTTACAAAAAATGAAAAAATTGTAGATATTCCAGTAACAGCTGAAGACAATAAAGGCGGAGTTGGAATGCGTCCGAACAATCCAATTGAAGTAACTGGATTACCACAAGGACTAACATTTGCAAATGGTAAGATTACTGGGACACCAACAGGACCTGTAGGTAATAGTACAGTAACCATTAAAGCCTATGATAAAAATGGAAACAAAGCTGAAAAAACAATTACCATTACAGTAAAAGATCAAGCATCTAAGTACAATCCAACAGGTGAAACGCTAACAGTAAACCAAGGTCAAACGATTACTGATGATGCAGTCAAAGCAAAAGTGAAGAACTATGCACCTGGATCACTTACTGTTTTAAGTAAACCATCAACAGTTAAGCCAGGAAACGTTGGGAATGCGGTAGTGAAAGTAACCTACCCAGATGGATCGTCTGAAAATGTAAATGTACCAGTTACAGTATTAAAAGCACCAGATACACAACCACCTACATTGACTGTTACACCAGCAGAACAAACTGTAAAAGTTGGTGAGAAAATCTTATTTAATGTAAATGGACAAGATGATACTAAGGTGAATTTAGACTTTTCAGATATATTTAAAAAATATGCTAATCATCTATTTACGCAACAAACGAACTATTCAGTAAATACTGACAAACAAAAGACACTATCTATTGACCTTGGAGCGGCAAAGGAAACTGATATTGGAGAAAAAACAGTTACCTTTAAGGCGACTGATGACGCTAGTCACGAAGTTGTTAAGACAGTAAAAGTAAAAGTTGTACCAGCTACTAAAGAGAATGAAAAATACAATCCAACAGCAGAAACTGTTGTAGTTGGAATCAAACAACAATTAACAGATGAAGCAATTATAGCAAAAGTTAAAAATTATCCAAGTAATGCGACGTTAAGTGTTAAACAAAAACCTGATACAGATACAGCAGGTAACAAAACAGCTACAGTTATTGTGACTTACTCTGATAAATCAACAGATGAAGTAACAGTTCCAGTAGTGGTTCGTGATACAACTCCACCAAAAATCTACTGGGCTAAAGATGATGGTAGTAAAGTGGAGTTAGGAAAAACTCATGCAGAAGGACAAAATATAGTTATTCCACTATACCGTGGTGATGCAGTAAATACACGTCTGATCACAACAGATGATAGTGGAAAGGTTACGAACTTCAAAACGGAAAACTTACAAAGTGGATTTAACTTTACACCTGTCAGTGGTACGGCAACAGAAGGTTCGCCATTAGGACAAAGTGTAACAGGAACAGTTGGTTTAGGAGTTGGGAAAGGTAAGTATACTGCCCGTGCAATTTCAACTGATGGCACAAATTCAACAACAGGGCATTTTGTATTTGAAGTACATGAACAGGCAGAAAAGTATACTCCAGCAGCAAATACGCTGACTGTACCATTTAATCATAAGATTACAGATGATGAGGTTAAAGGAAAAGTCATTGCTAAACCTGGTACGCCAGCCTTCCCAACTGGAACTATCTTTGAAGTAGTTTCAAAACCTGAAACCAATACTACAGGAACAGATAAAAAAGCAGTCGTAAAAATCACATATCCAGATAAATCAACTGAGAATATTGATGTCCCTGTCCATGTAGGAAAAGACTCAGCTAGCCAGCATCCGCTGGAAGGTCAGACAGTAACTGTTACAGTTGGAGATTCATTAAAGACATGGAAGGGACGTGTAGATTCTAACCAATACACAAATGCACCAAAAGGACGTGGAAATGGTGTAGAATGGGGTTGGAAAGGGACAACGCCTAAAGCTCTTCAAGATACAGCAGGTGTCTTTAAGTATACAGCAACAGCAACTCACCCAGATAAATCAGTAGCAGAATCTAATCCACAAGTAACCGTTATCGTTAAACCAAAAGCTCCAACGATTGAAACGGATCTGACTGGTAAGGCAGAATTGCCTAACACAGCAGTTGTTGTAAATGTTCATGACGGAGTGAAAGATGGCTCGATTGTAACACTTTATTCTCAGGATGGACGTGCAATTGGTAGAGGTACTGTGGCTAATGGAAAAGCGACAGTTACAGGAACAATTCCAAAAGGAAATATTACAGCTAAAACAACTGTTCAAACACCAGGTGAACAAGATGTCACATCTGATCCTAGTCCAGAGAAAGTAGCGACAACTAATAAAGCAGCTCTTTATCCTATTAAAGGTAAAACAGCGACAGTTACAGTTGGAGATTCGTTAAGAAGCTGGAAGGGGCGTGTGGACGCTAACCAATATACAGATGCTGGACCTAATGGTAAAGGAATTGGAGTTGAGTGGGGCTGGGAAGGAACAGCACCAAAGATACTTCAAGATACAGCAGGTGTCTTTAAGTACACAGCAACAGCAACTCATACAGATAAAACAGTAGCCAAATCTAATCCGCAAGTAACCATTATTGTTAAGCCAAAACAACCGATGATTGAAACAGATTTAACAGATAAGTCTAATCAAGAAAATGTGCCAGTAACAGTTTCTGTTGGAGAGGGAGTTAAAGATGGTTCAATCGTGACTCTTTATGGTCCAGATGAAACAACTGTTATTGGTACAGGAACTGTAACAAATGGGAAAGCAACTGTAATCATCACAGGTAAGGTTCCAGTAGGAAATATTACAGCTAAAACAACTGTTCAAACATCAGGACAAGATAATGTTGTGTCAGAACCAAGCCCAATTAAGGAGGCAACAAATATTGTTCCAACAGCCAAAACTCAAACAGTTGGGCTTAAGGAGCAACCGAATGCTAAGAACAGTATTGGTAATAATGGTGACCTTCCAAATGGCACAAATTACACATGGAAGACGACACCAGACACTTCTACACCAGGTGACAAGCCAGGTGTTGTAACTGTTACTTATCCAGATGGTTCAACGATTGATGTCCCAGTAACAGTTAAGGTGACTCAAGTATCTGATGATTACACACCGAAATACAATGATGGCTATGGCAAACCAGGTTCTAAGGTAGAAATACCAGTAAAAGAAGAGAATGGTAAGAAAATTCCAGATGGCACAACCTTCGAAAGCGATCAACCAGGCGTTATCACAGTAGATGACAAAGGCAAAGTTACCGTAACAATTCCAGCGGATAAGAACCCAGGAGATGAGATTACAGGTAAAGTAACAGTAACCTATCCAGATGGCTCGAAAGACGAAGTGCCAGTAAAAGTAACGGTAACTAATCGCGATAAAGATGATTACACACCGAAATACAATGATGGCCATGGCAAACCAGGTTCTAAGGTAGAAATACCAGTAAAAGAAGAGAATGGTAAGAAAATTCCAGATGGCACAACCTTCGAAAGCGATCAACCAGGCGTTATCACAGTAGATGACAAAGGCAAAGTTACCGTAACAATTCCAGCGGATAAGAACCCAGGAGATGAGATTACAGGTAAAGTAACAGTAACCTATCCAGATGGCTCGAAAGACGAAGTGCCAGTAAAAGTAACGGTAACTAATCGCGATAAAGATGATTACACACCGAAATACAATGATGGCCATGGCAAACCAGGTTCTAAGGTAGAAATACCAGTAAAAGAAGAGAATGGTAAGAAAATTCCAGATGGTACAACCTTCGAAAGTGACCAACCAGGAGTCATCACAGTAGATGATAAAGGAAAAGTCACTGTAACCATTCCAAAAGATAAGAACCCAGGTGATAAGATCACAGGTAAGGTAACAGTCACATACCCAGATGGCTCGAAAGATGAAGTACCGGTGAATGTAACAGTAACTAATCGAGATAAAGATGATTACACACCTAAATACAATGATGGCCGTGGCAAACCAGGTTCTAAGGTAGATCTTCCATTAAAAGAAGAGAATAATAAGAAAATTCCAGAAGGATCAACCTTCGAAAGCGATCAACCAGGAGTCATCACAGTAGATGATAAAGGAAAAGTCACTGTAACCATTTCAAAAGATAAGAACCCAGGTGATAAGATCACAGGTAAGGTAACAGTCACATACCCAGATGGCTCGAAAGATGAAGTACCGGTGAATGTAACAGTAACTAATCGAGATAAAGATGATTACACACCTAAATACAATGATGGCCGTGGCAAACCAGGTTCTAAGGTAGATCTTCCATTAAAAGAAGAGAATAATAAGAAAATTCCAGAAGGATCAACCTTCGAAAGCGATCAACCAGGAGTCATCACAGTAGATGATAAAGGAAAAGTCACTGTAACCATTTCAAAAGATAAGAACCCAGGTGATAAGATCACAGGTAAGGTAACAGTCACATACCCAGATGGCTCGAAAGATGAAGTACCGGTGAATGTAACAGTAACTAATCGAGATAAAGATGATTACACACCTAAATACAATGATGGCCGTGGCAAACCAGGAGCTAAGGTAGAAATTCCACTAAAAGAAGAGAACGGTAAGAAGATTCCAGAAGGATCAACCTTCGAAAGTGATCAACCAGGTGTCATCTCTGTAGATAAAGATGGCAAAGTAACAGTCACAATTCCAGAAGGATCAAATCCAGGAGATAAGATCACAGGTAAGGTAACAGTCACATACCCAGATGGCTCGAAAGACGAAGTACCGGTAAATGTAACGGTAACTAGTCGAGATAAAGATGATTACACACCGAAATACGAAGATGGCAATGGCAAACCAGGTTCTAAGGTAGAAATTCCACTAAAAGAAGAGAACGGTAAGAAGATTCCAGATGGCACAACCTTCGAAAGTGATCAACCAGGTGTCATCACAGTAGATGATAAAGGAAAAGTCACTGTCACAATTCCAAAAGAAGCTATCCCAGGAGATAAGATCACAGGTAAGGTAACAGTCACATACCCAGATGGCTCGAAAGATGAAGTACCGGTAAATGTAACAGTGGTAGAAAAAGATAAAGGTATCTACACACCGAAGTATGAAGATGGCAACGGCAAACCAGGATCTAAAGTTGAAATTCCATTAACAGAAGAGAATGGTAAGAAAATTCCAGATGGAACAACCTTCGAAAGTGATCAACCAGGGGTCATCACAGTAGATGATAAAGGAAAAGTCACTGTCACAATTCCAAAAGAAGCTAACCCAGGAGATAAGATCACAGGTAAGGTTACAGTCACATACCCAGATGGCTCGAAAGATGAAGTACCGGTAAATGTAACAGTGGTAGAAAAAGATAAAGATATCTACACACCGAAGTATGAAGATGGCAATGGCAAACCAGGATCTAAAGTTGAAATTCCATTAACAGAAGAGAATGGTAAGAAGATTCCAGATGGAACAACCTTCGAAAGTGACCAACCAGGGGTCATCACAGTAGATGATAAAGGAAAAGTCACTGTCACAATTCCAAAAGAAGCTAACCCAGGAGATAA
>CAJNCH010000014.1:0-41434 GCA_905221225.1 bacterium | reverse complement strand
CTTCGACGCGCACCCGCATAGCGGGTGGTTTTTTTGTCTCGCACCTAACGGAGCGAGACGGACTGAAAGTCACATAATCATAAAAGAGACTCAAATCGAGCCTCTTTGTTTTATTCATTAGTTTGGATAGATGTATGTTACAAAACCTTCTGAAGTTGTAGTAGGATTGAACCAACCACGTTTATTTCCGATTGTACGGTTTCCACCATAGTTTGATTCAGATACTTGGATACTTGTTGATGATGAAACAGCTGTAACCACGGCTACGTGTCCATATCCACCATCATTCCAACATGCAATGGCACCAACTTGAGGTGTAGATCCTGTGCGGAATCCTGCAGCAGCTGCACTTGTAGCCCACTGTGCTCCATTACCCCAGTAATCTCCAGCCCAAGGTGCTAATGTTTTAGCTCCCCATGTACACTCACCAGTTGGATAACTTGAAGCATTTGTACTGTATGTTGGGCGATGTTTTACTGGTGCAGGAGTGTAGCTTGTTGATTCTGTTGAAGCACTGCTTGAAGATGATTCAGAAGAACTAGATACTGCTTGAACTTGTGCAGTGAAAGTTGTATTCCCAGAAGCAACAACTGTTTGTTGTTGACTTGCCTGTTTAGCTTTGTAGGCTGCTTCTGCTTCTGCAGCTGCTTTAGCTTCTGCTTCCGCTGCAGCTTTTTTCTCAAGTAAACTTGCTTTTTCATCCTCTGCAGTAGCCTTTTCAGCAGCAAGATTCAATTCTGCAGCTTTCAACTCAGCTTGTTTTGTAGTTAATGATTGAGCATCATCAGCTAGTTTTTGCTGATTTGCAATAACTGTATTAATTGCATCATTGTTTGCTACTTGTTTTTCAGAAATAGCTTTTTTATCTGCTTTTTGTTGTTCCAACATCTTGTTGTTTGCAGATACGATTTCACTCATTGCAGCAACACGTGAAATAGCTTCTGTAATTGATTTTGAGTTTACAATTGTATTAATGTAATTTGTTGCAGCTCCATTTGTTTGAGCACTACGAGCTTGTTTTTGCAATGAATCATTGCGAGATACAATATTCTTAGAAAGTTCTGTAATTTCACCCTCAAGCTTTTTAGATTCTGCTTGTAGTCTATCATTTTCAGATTGCAAGTTTGATTGCTCTGTTTGAATAGCAGATACCTGCTCCTGAATTTGATCAACTTGTTTTTGGGCTTCTTGTTGTTGTGCTGTTAAGTTACTAATTTTATTATCTTGAGCAGCAATTTTGTCATCAGTCGTTTCTGCATGCGCAGTTGTTAAAACAGCTACTTGAGAAACCATTACTGTACTTAGTAAAAGTGACGCTAAGATTTTTTTCTTCATATTTCGTAGATACTCCTTCTTTTAAAGACACTACTAGTATACCAAAAAAAGGCCTAATGAATATTACGCCTTTGTTACATTTTTATTTCTTTCTTATAGGTAAAATTTTTCAAAAATAAACTGAAAAATAATCATCCATATAAGGTTCAAAATCATTGATGGCACTAAACTATAGACTATAAACAAAGACATACTATCCACAGTTAAACCTACCACTATTGCAAGTATATAAGCTCCCATCTCAAATAGAAAAGTCATGACAATAATTGCCAACATTCTCGTCCAACGATTCAATAAAATAACACTATTAAATTTATGGAGAAATGCCCCCAATAAGACGAACAACAAAGTCGCAATCCCTATCAAGTGGAAAAAGTAAATGTCATAAACCAAACCCACTACAAAACAATAAGCTAAATAGAGATACTCTGATACTTCTATCGTCTCAAATAAGAGAAATAAAAACAGAAAATGACTAGCCAAATGTACATGGGGGAAAAATGAGCCCAGAAGCTGGCTAATATGGGCGTCAATTAGAACAAAGAAAGGAAGCAATAAAAACACTCCAACCCGCTTCAACTGTCTCATTATGAATTCCCCACTAATTCTATCACATCCACATTATGAGTATCTGCACTTAATTTAACAGTTACTTCTCGTGTCAAGTAGTCCGTACTATGCGTTGTGGCAACTACTTCACCAACAGGAATATCAGCAACGTTAAAGTTTCCTAATCCACCAGTGGTCACCTTATCTCCTGCACTAATATCGCTACTACTATTTAATTGACTAATTTTTAGAACTTCATTTTCCTTGTCATAGCCAACAATAATTCCATAAATTGTAGTAGAACCATGTTGAATTTTAACAGAAATCTTATCAGCATTTTCCGTATTTGTCAGAAGGTTGACCATGGTAGAGTTCTCCTCTACTTTTGAGACACTCCCAATCAAGCCACCATTTGCAATTGCTAACATATTCTCAGAAGCCCCTTTTGATTTGCCTGCATCTAAGGTCAACTCCTGCTTCCAAGATACCGGAGAACGCATAATAACATCTGCTGCCAAAGTCTTTGTAGCTTGCAATTTGGACTTCATATCAAGCAATTGGCGCAGTTGTTCATTTTCCGTCTTTAAACTTTCCGCCTCATTTGATTTAACTTCTAATTGGTAAATCTGTTTCTTCAAACTTTCATTTTCATTATAAGTGCGTGTCAAATGAGCCAAATCTGATTTGACAGAATCAAACCACTGAAAAGGTTTTTGAACAACCCTATCAACCAATGAGATTCCATCTCCTAATCTTGTCACAATTGTACTTGAATAAGTCGTCGCTAAGAGAGCTGACACAAGCAGAACAGTGACAAAAACAATAATGACATATTTTGATTTTTTAAAACGGTTCATATCCCTACCTTTATATCAAAAACTGTTACAGTAACTTTTATCAATTCCTGAAAGCTACTAAGATTTTAAGAAAAATAAGCAACAACCAAGTATGATAATAACAAGAATGGTCAGCGTATCCTTTCGAGTCCATTTCAATTGTCTGTATTGACTTCTACCTTTTCCACCCTGATAACCACGCGCTTCCATGGCGATAGCCAAGGAATCCGCACGTTTTAAACTTGACGCAAAAAGAGGAATCAAAATGGGAATCATCGCCTTCACCTTTTGAACAATGCTTCCTTCACCAAAATCCACTCCACGCGCTTTCTGTGCATTCATAATCCGCGTCGTATCATCCATTAAGGTCGGAACAAAACGCAAACTCATAGATAGCATTAAGCCAATTTCATGAACTGGAACTTTCGCACGCTTTAAAGGCGCTAACAAAGCTTCGACAGCTGATGCCAAACTTAAGGGCATTGTTGTTAAGGTTAACAAAGTTGAAAAGAAAATAATTAATACAAAGCGACAAAAAATAATCCCAGCTTGTTGCAAAGCATAATCTGTGATTCTCACAAACGAAAACTCAAATAAAACATTCCCATTAGAAATGAAAAACAGTTGAAAAATAGTTGTGAAGGCAATCAAGAAAAACATAGACTTCAAGCCCTGAATAAAAAATGAAAGAGATACTCCTGACAAGGCAATAAAGATCCCTGCCGCTATAAAAAGAATTAGATTCGTCAAGGGATTATTAGCCCAAAACACAATCAAAATCAGTAGCATCATAGCCAGCAATTTGCTACGTGGATCCAATCGGTGAACAATCGAATCCCCTGGGATATAACGCCCCAAAATCATACTATCCATTTAGCGACTCCTTGAACTCATCTATCTTAATCGGTAATCGTTTAAATGACACGCCTCTATCAGCCAATCGTTTACAAAAGGCTGTAATTTTAGGTACTCCCAACTGCACTTCTTCCATAAAGACAACATCTTGAAAGACATCACTTGGTTTACCACCCTTAACTAAACGTCCCTTTTCCATCACATAGACTTGATTTGCATATTCAGCAACATCATCCATCAAATGCGTTACCAAGACAATGGTCATCCCTGACTGGTGGAGTTTTTTGAACAAATTCATCAACTCTTTTCTTCCCAGGGGATCTAGGCCTGCTGTGGGCTCATCTAAGACTAATATAGCTGGTTCCATGGCAAGTATGCCTGCAATGGCGACACGTCTCATTTGTCCACCTGATAGCTCAAACGGACTGCGATCAAAAAGTGATTCATCAATTCCAACCAGAGCCAGTTTTTCACGCGCAATCTGCTCTGCATCTTCTTCAGAAACTCCAAAATTTTGCGGTCCAAAAGCAACGTCTTTCAAAACTGTTTCTTCAAAAATCTGATTTTCAGCAAACTGAAATACTAAGCCAACCTGTTTTCTAATTTGACGAATATCTTTATTTTTAGAAGTCGAGGTGATTAAGGTATCAAAAACTCGCACACTCCCTTGACTTGGCACCAATAAACCATTTAATAGTTGTAAAATAGTTGATTTACCACTACCTGTGTGTCCAATTAAAGCCGTATAAGAACCATCTTCAATCGTCAAAGAAACATCCGACAAAGCTGTTGAAGCTAAGGGAGTCCCTTCTTGATACGTAAAATTCACATTTTCTAGAGCAATTCCCATAGCTTACCCTCTAGCTCACTTTCTGTCAAATAATTTTCAGGCAAATCATAGCCATGCTTGTTCAAAGAATGTTTTAATTGATTGGCAAAAGGATCGTCTAATCCAATTTGATCTAAATCATTTCGAGAGAAAAGTTCTCTTGGACTG
Organism: bacterium; assembly: GCA_905221225.1. Lineage (GTDB taxonomy): Bacteria > Bacillota > Bacilli > Lactobacillales > Streptococcaceae > Streptococcus. The sequence continues at coordinate 36,862 of CAJNCH010000014.1, read as the reverse complement.
TTGGTTGATTCAATCGACCCTTTTTTCATGACCAACACACGATCACTCATGGCAACTTCTTCCAAATCATGTGTAATGGAAATGACCGTCATATCATAGTCTTTCCGAATTCCTTTTACTGTCTCAATCAGTTCTCTACGACCCTCAGGATCCAACATACTCGTTGCTTCATCTAAGATTAAAATAGCTGGTCTTAGGGCTACAACACCTGCAATAGCCACACGTTGCTTTTGGCCACCTGATAGACGCGCTGGCTCTCTCTTTTTAAAGTCCAACATGCCAACCAAATCCAGAGCTTCTTCCACTCTCTTTTTCATTTCTTGACGAGAAAGTCCCTGATTTTCCAAACCAAAGGCAACATCATCTTCAACAGTCGCTCCAACAAATTGATTGTCTGGATTTTGAAAAACCATACCGACTTGACGACGTATATTCCAAACATTTCCCTCAGTCAGCCGTTGGCCATCAATTACAATCTCTCCAGATTCTGCTTCCAGTAAGCCATCAATTAAGCGAACCGTCGTTGATTTACCACTACCATTATGCCCTACAATCGAAAGCCATTCTCCACGTTTCACGTGAAACGTAATATCCTTCACATCATAGTACTCCTGACTTTCCTTATAACGAAAAGAAAGATTTTTTACATCAATTATTGATTTCATTTCGAACCAAATGTCCCTTTAAATACATAGGCACTACCCTTGAAATAATCATAGCCAGAGTAGATAGTGAAAAACAAGGCTACATAAAGTAGAACTTGACCAAGCAAAGTCCAATGTAATAGCAAGAAAATAATGGCAAACATCTGACTAAAAGTTTTAATTTTTCCAGGCATTGCTGCTGCTAAAACTGTTCCACCAGTTTCAACTAATAAAAGTCTTAAACCTGTCACAGCCAACTCACGACAGATAATCACTGTAACAATCCAAGCTGGAGCCATACCTAACTCAATCAGCATAATAAAAGCAGACATAACTAGTAGCTTATCCGCCATAGGATCTGCAAATTTACCAAAATTACTGACCACATTCCATTTACGAGCTAAATATCCATCTAAGTAGTCTGTGATACTGGCAATCGCAAAGATAATAGCTGCTACTATATGACTCTCTATCGAATTTCCTACTGTTAAAATAAAGATAAAAATAGGTATAAAAAGAATTCGACCTATTGTTAAGAGATTTGGAATTTGTTCTTTTTTCATTTGTTTTTCCTTAATTTTTAGTAAAGGTTACAGTGATTTGTCCAGTCTGAGCTGTTAACTTCGATAAATCAACAGTCTGATTATCTACTGTCAAAGTAACACCTTTTACAACACCTAACGTAATTGTTACAGGACTTTTAGTTGCAACTGTTGTTTCCGCACTTTTCTTCTCTGGCGATAAGGTTACACCGCCATCAAGTTCGCTTTCTGAAACGCTGACCCAACTTGTAACATCTGAAACTGCCAATTGCAATTTAACTGTTTCCTTACTTGTCTTATAAGCGATTTCTACATAATTTCCTTCACCTGATACACTTATAGCTGGTTCAATATTAGAAGAACTACTTGATGAACTACTACTAGTTGAAGATGGAGTTGCAGAACTAGTCGAGCTTGTTGCTTGGACTACACTATAACTAGACGCAGTTGAACGCTCCGGTTGAGTCTGGATATAATTCCAAACATAATAAGTCACAAAAATGACAATCGATAGTGCAAAGAGTATAAAATAAAATAAAGGTAAAAATGATGTCTTATTTTTCTTACTTGAACGTCTCCTGCCTGTCAACTCGTCTTCATCAACATCTACTTCCTCATAAGTAATCATGCTTCCAGAATCATAAGCATCTAAGACAATTCGCTCATCTAGCTCAACTGCCCACGCATACTTTCTCAAAAAAGAACGAGTATAAAATGGACTAGGAAGTTGATCAAAATCATCATCTTCCATTGCCTCCAACATATCCAACTGAATTTCTGTTTTTTTATGTAATTCTTCTAAAGTCAACCCTTGGTTGGTTCTAGCTAAACGTAAAACCTCACCAATTGTTTTTTTCCTCATACTTGTCATTCCTTCTTTCTAGTGTCAATTATGATAGGTTGCTACGATGGGAATATTGTAAAATCAACTATGTCACCATCATCTATTAAATGGTGTCCAGCATCAAGGACATCCTCTAAAGTAATTTCCTGTAAAATTTTCGGCAAATCAAAGATTGTCTCACCTTGTCCAAAAGCATCATATTGCGTTGCAATAAATTCAAGAGAGTTCATGCTACTGAAAAATTCTCCAAACATCTCTCTTTTTATAATATCTAAATGATCCTCTGTAATATCTAAATCCTTTGTAAAATTACGAATAGCCTTCCTAAACTGATGAGATAAAGCAACTGGCTCTTTTGTATCCATTGTCAACATAACAAAATGAAAGCGACTTGTTACTTCAACTTCCAGAGATAAGGACGCATCAATTTTACCTGATTCATATAGTTTTTGAAAACGATCCGAGGTCCAACCAAACATCATTGCAAATAATAATTTTAATAAAATATGATATCGATAGCAATTTTCCTCAGCAACTTCTCGATTACCTCTAATCCCAATCGCTAGTTTAGGAGAAGATACTTCCATTCTCATACTGTCTGTTTGCTTTACAGCCTGTAAAACAAACTTTTCTCTTGCTACATCCTGAACATCTAAATCTTTCAGTTCTTTGCTTTCAAAATAGTCCTGTACTCTTTCCACATCAAAATTACCAACTAAAAACAGAGACATATTTACAGGTTTGTAAAATCTTGTAAAATTTTCTTGCAAATTAGTTAGATTAATTTGGGAAATTGACTCCTCAGTTCCAACTATATCCGTTGCTAAAGGTGTGCCAGGATACAAATTCGCTAAAGTTGAAAAGAATAAACACGAATCCGGGTCATCTTGATACATTTCTCGTTCTTGCTGAATAATATCCTGCTCTCTTAAAATGGAATCTTCAGTAAAATGTGCTGATGTCACCAATTCATCAAGTAAATCTACATTCTCTAAGAGATGATCCGTTGCTGAAAAAAGATAGCTTGTTTTTGTAAAGCTTGTAAAGGCATTACTATCTGCACCTAGACTCGTAAAATCAGACATCAAATCGCTAGAATCTTCTCTTTCAAATAATTTATGTTCAAGAAAATGAGCAATTCCCGCAGGATATTCTTTTACATCTCCGTCAACTTCTGTGACAAGCGTATCTACCGAACCAAACTGAACAGTGACACTCCCGTAAACCTCTTTAAATTCCTTTTTAGGCAAAAGAGCAACTGTCAATCCATTGGCCAAACGAGTTCGATAAACCATTTCTTTTACAGCTGGATAGTATTTTTCTTCAAAAACAACCTTTGTCATTCTATTCCTTCCATAAAGTAAATCGCCTGTAGTTTCACATTATTAGCTGCTCTACAAATAGCATCTTTGTCAACTTGCTCGAGATTTTCAATCCAACTTTTAAAGTCTGCTGAAGATTTCCCAAGTAAAGAATTTTGATAAGCACGTTCAATCAATGAACCTTGATTATCTTGAGAAAGTAACAAAGACCGACGAATCATTTCCTTGGTCTGATCTAACTCAAACTCTGTAAAATAACCTTTTTTTAAATCAAGCAGTTGATTATTCATCATTTTACGAGCCTGGTTACGATTTTCTCGATTGATACCAGCATACATCCTCAAGAATCCACTAAATAAATCAAGCTGACTTGAAATAGTATAAGCCAATCCAGCATTTTCACGGACATTTGTAAATAGTTTAGAGTGAGCAAATCCACCCAGTAAACCATTCATTACAATCATGGGTAAATGTTGCTCATCGCCATATTCAGAAGGGCAATGATAACCTAATTCTAAAATGGATTGTCCCACATTTTTCCGAACCATACCTTCCTGAAAGATATTGGAATAAGGTTGACAATACTGAACCTTCACATCTCCTTTTCGACCTTTAAAGCCAAATGATTCTAATACATTTTGAATTTCAACCTCATTAAAATCACCTAGGAAAAAGAAATCTATTCGATCATTGGCCAAAAATTCTTGGAAACAAGAATAAGAACTTTGTGAAGTTTCAGCTAAAATACGATTTCGTAAATCACTGTATTCCAATTGGAGACGTTCATCATGAAAAAATAATTTATCTAATTCTTTATGTGCAAAATAAAAAGAATCATCCATATCAGCTGCTAAACTTGCTAGCAATTGTTTTTTCTCAATTTCAAATAAGGACGGATCAAATCCATTATCAACTACTACGGGTAAAAAAAGAGTTTCTTTTACAAGTTCCAAAACCTGAGAAGTTAGCACATTTTTCCTACTTAAAAACTCATCACGAACATAGGTAAATGTCAATTCTACAATGTGACTTTGCCCTCTTCTGAAACAATTGGTTGACATATCTGTACCGTATAGACTGGCCAAATGTCTTCTCAAATCTTGAGAAGTGGGGTACATCTGATTAGCAGTCTCTAGCATACTCGCACTCAACATGCGACCTGCAATCGTATCAAGGGATAATGGAGCGGTAAAACGCACGGCGATTTTGTTCGTTTTAAACTTTTTTGATTGGATAAAATGTGTTGAAATTCCATGCACTAACTCCATGATTTACCTCCTTATATACAGACTTCTATTATATCACGAAAACCTGAAATTTTCTTGTTCTCTGTAACACTTTTGAAATAAAAATCGCTTACATTTCTCCCTATTTCTCTCACTATTTTTAGGAAAATATGGTATAATACCAAAGATTGAGGTGAATTATGGAATACAAATTATTTGAAGAATTTATTACCCTCCAAGCACTACTCAAAGAACTTGGAATTACACATAGCGGAGGAGCTATCAAATCATTTCTCTCTGAACATTCTGTTTACTTTAATGGGGAATTAGAGAGTCGTCGCGGTAAAAAACTTCGTATTGGCGATAAAATTGACATCCCTGACATGAATATTGACATCTTGTTGACACAACCTACTTCTGAGGAGCAAGATGAATACCAAGCTGATAAAGTTGAAAAAGAACGAATCGCTAAACTTGTTAAGGAGATGAATAAAGGAGTAAAAAAAGACAACTCTATACCTACTTCATCACCAAAAAGCAAACAAGCTCCACGATTCCCTGGTAGATAATCATGTGGCTACAAAACCTATCTCTCAAGACTTTTCGTAATTACAAAGAGACGAAAATAGACTTTAATCCTAAATTAAATGTCTTTTTGGGACGTAATGCACAAGGAAAAACAAACATGTTAGAGGCTATCTATTTTTTAGCCTTAACGCGTAGTCATCGAACTCGAACAGATAAAAATCTCATTCATTTTGATGAGGAACAACTTCATCTTTCAGGTCTCGTTCAGAAAAAAACTGGATCCATTCCTCTAGAAATCGAACTAACACAAAAAGGCCGTGTGACAAAAGTTAATCATTTAAAACAGGCACGCCTTTCAGATTATGTCGGACATATGAATGTTGTCTTATTTGCTCCTGAAGATTTACAACTAATTAAAGGAGCACCTTTAGTTCGACGAAAATTTATTGATATGGAGCTTGGACAAATTAAGCCAATCTATTTATCAGATTTAACCAATTATAACCATGTTCTTAAGCAAAGAAATACCTATTTAAAATCAGCTCAAAAAATAGATGAAACCTTCCTTTCAGTACTAGATGATCAGCTAGTCGATTATGGATGTCGTGTAATGAATCACCGCTTAGATTTTATAAAAAAACTAGAGCATTTTGGCCGTAAGAAACATTTTGAACTTTCTAATCAGATTGAAGAATTGTCAATATTCTATCAATCTTCTGTAAAGCCAACTGACAAAGAAAACTTAGCAGAATCTTTCAAAATTGCTTTAGAAAAAAGTAGGTCTAGAGATTTATTTAAAAAGAATACTGGTGTTGGGCCTCATCGAGATGACATTTCTTTTTATATAAATGGGATGGATGCTAGTTTTGGAAGTCAAGGTCAACATCGTAGTCTCGTCCTCTCGATAAAATTAGCAGAAATCGAATTAATGGAAAGCATAACTACAGAATCTCCAATATTACTGCTTGACGATGTTATGAGCGAACTTGACAACACTAGACAACTAAAATTATTAGAAACGATTTCTCAGTCAATCCAAACCTTTATTACAACAACAAGCTTAGATCATCTTCAAAATCTACCAGAAAATCTAAGTATTTTCGCTATTCAAGATGGTCAAGTTTCTGTAAATAAAAATTGACAACATTGTAAAAGAACTCCTGTTTTCGCAGGAGTTCTTTTTATTTCTTTTACATAGAATAATTTGGTGCCTCATTAGTAATTTGTACATCATGAGGATGGCTTTCTTTCAAACCAGCACCAGACATTTCAATAAATTGAGCATTATCGTGTAGTTCTTTAAGGTTAGCTGCACCACAGTAACCCATACCAGAGCGAATACCACCAATCATTTGGAAGACGATATCAGCTGCCGCTCCTTTATAAGCAACACGACCTTCAATTCCTTCTGGAACAAGTTTATTTGCTTCATTGACAGAACCTTGGAAGTAACGATCGCTTGAACCTTTCTTCATTGCTGCGATTGAACCCATACCACGGTAAGTTTTGAATTTACGTCCTTGGAAGATTTCAGTTTCGCCTGGAGCTTCATCAGTTCCAGCAAACATAGATCCAAGCATAACAGCATTTCCACCAGCCGCAAGTGCTTTTACAATATCTCCAGAATACTTGATTCCACCGTCAGCAATGATAGTCTTACCATATTCACGCGCAACAGCTGCAGCATCGTAGATAGCTGTTACTTGCGGAACACCAACACCTGCAATCACACGAGTAGTACAGATAGAACCTGGTCCAATACCAACCTTGACAACGTCTACACCCGCTTCATAAAGAGCACGGGCACCCTCAGCTGTTGCAATATTTCCAGCAATCAAAGTACGATCTGGGAAGTGAGCACGAATCTCAGCAATTTTACGCAAGACACCTGCAGAATGACCATGTGCAGTATCAATAACAATCGCATCCGCTCCTGCTTCAAAAAGAGCCTCTGCACGTTCAAATGTATCTGAAGTAACACCTACTGCACCTGCAACTAATAGACGACCAAACTCATCTTTAGCAGCATTTGGAAACTCAATAACTTTTTCAATATCTTTGATAGTAATCAAGCCAGAAAGGCGACCTTCTTCATCTACCAAAGGAAGCTTTTCAATACGGTGTTCCTGAAGAATACTCTCAGCTGTTGCAAGATCTGTACCCACAGGAGCAGTAACAAGATTTTCACTAGTCATATGGTTTGAGATTGGTTGGTTATAATCTGAAATAAAACGAAGATCTCGGTTTGTCAAAATACCAACCAATTTACGATTTTCAAGTGTTTCAACAACTGGAACACCACTGATGCGGTAACGACCCATAAGCTCATCTGCTTCAGCAATTGTATGTTCAGGTGTCAAGAAGAACGGATCAATAATAACTCCATTTTCAGAACGTTTTACCTTACGAACCTCGTCTGCTTGTTGAGCAATTGACATGTTTTTATGGATAACTCCGAGACCGCCTGCACGAGCAATAGCAATAGCCATTTGACTCTCTGTAACTGTGTCCATGGCAGCGGTAATAATTGGGATATTTAAAGTCAGATTATCTGCCAATTTAGTTGTTAAATCTGCATCGTTAGGTAACACATGACTTTCAGCTGGAATAAGCAATACATCATCAAAGGTAAAACCTTTTTTCAAAAATTTAGTGTCCCAATTAGACATTCGAAGTTTCCTCTTTTCTTTCTTTTTGAGCTTGACTCTTTTTATATTGTATCTATCATACCATTCTATAAAAATTTGTCAAATGTTACAGGGGTAAATAAAAAAACTATCTTTTCTTCGAGATAGAAATGATAGTTTCTTGTAAAATAAACTTAGTTAAAGTAATGAAGTCCCATTGCTCCTTTAACCTCAGATAGGGTTTGACCTGCAACTTCACGCGCTCTTTCACTACCTTTTTGAAGCATATTATAAACTTCTCCCATATCCTTAGCAAATTCAATACGGCGCTCACGAATAGGACCAAGTTCACGTTCTAATATTTCAAGTAGATAACGCTTGGTCTTCACATCACCAAGACCACCTCGTTGATAATGTTCTTTCATGTCAGCAATTTCTTGAGCATCTTCTGGACGACCAAAAACATCTAGATAATGGAAAACCATATTGCCTTCAATTTTACCTGGATCTTCCACTCGAATATGATCTGGATCTGTATACATACTCATTACTTTTTTACGCAAAGTATCCGCATCATCAGCTAAATAAATACCATTATTGAGTGATTTAGACATTTTAGCATTTCCATCTAAACCAGGCAAACGCCCTGCTCTCTCATTTTCTGGATAAATACCTTCCGGTTCCACCAAGACATCACAATTATATGCATTGTTAAAAGAACGAACAATCTCGCGAGTTTGCTCAATCATTGGTTTCTGATCTGTCCCAACAGGAACATAATTGGCCTTAAAGGCTGTGATGTCAGCTGCTTGAGCTATTGGATAGACCAAGAATCCTGTCGGAATGCTTTCTCCAAATCCTTTCTGAGCAATTTCTGTCTTGACAGTTGGATTACGCTCCAGACGTGCTAATGAAACCAGATTCATATAATACATAGACAACTCAGCCAACTCTGGAATCTGGCTTTGAATAAAAATAGTTGACTTACTTGGATTCAATCCAACTGCAAGGTAATCCAAAGCCACATTTCCGATAGACTCTACAATGGTTTGAGGATCTTTGGCATGATCTGTCAAGGCTTGTTGGTCAGCCAAGAACACAAACATATCATACTTATCCTCTTCCTGTAATAATACTCGATTTTTGAGACTTCCAACATAATGTCCAATATGCAATTTTCCTGTTGGACGGTCTCCTGTTAAAATAATGGGTTTAGTCATTTTATTCTCCTTCGATATGGTCCCTTCAATTATAGCATTTTTTTAATGAAATAACCGCAATTTATCAAAATAAATCAACCTTGCTATTTACGGATTTGTGTAAAGTATGCTGTAAATGTAATTTACACAAAATTGACAGATAAAAATTTGAATATTTCCGTATTTTCTAGTAGAATAAATATATTACACATATAGGAGAAAAACATTGCTTACAGTATCTGATGTTTCACTACGTTTTAGTGATCGCAAACTTTTTGATGATGTCAATATCAAATTTACAGAAGGAAATACTTATGGATTAATTGGTGCTAATGGTGCCGGAAAATCAACCTTTTTAAAAATTTTAGCCGGAGATATCGAACCTACTACTGGTCACATCTCTCTTGGTCCAGATGAACGTCTCTCTGTTCTTCGTCAAAATCACTTTGACTATGAAGATGAACGTGCCATTGATGTTGTTATCATGGGAAATGAAAAACTTTATAGCATCATGAAAGAGAAAGATGCTATCTACATGAAAGAAGATTTCTCAGATGAGGATGGAGTGCGTGCTGCCGAACTCGAAGGAGAGTTTGCCGAGCTTGGGGGCTGGGAAGCAGAAAGTGAAGCCTCTCAACTACTTCAAAACCTAAACATTCCAGAAGAATTGCACTATCAAAACATGAGCGAATTGGCCAACGGTGAAAAAGTAAAGGTTCTCCTTGCCAAAGCACTTTTTGGTAAACCTGATGTTCTTCTTTTGGACGAGCCTACCAACGGTTTGGATATTCAATCGATTACTTGGTTAGAAGACTTCTTGATTGACTTTGATAACACAGTTATCGTAGTATCCCACGACCGTCACTTCTTAAACAAAGTATGTACCCACATGGCCGACCTTGACTTTGGAAAAATCAAACTATATGTCGGAAACTACGACTTCTGGAAGGAATCTTCTGAGCTTGCTGCTAAATTGCTAGCAGACCGTAATGCAAAAGCAGAGGAAAAAATTAAGCAATTGCAAGAATTCGTAGCTCGTTTCTCTGCTAATGCTTCTAAATCAAGACAAGCAACATCACGTAAGAAAATGCTTGATAAGATTGAACTTGAAGAAATTGTACCATCTAGTCGTAAATATCCATTTATCAACTTCAAAGCGGAACGTGAGATTGGTAATGATCTCTTGACAGTAGAAAATCTAACTGTAAAGATTGATGGTGAGACTATTTTAGATAATATCAGCTTTATCTTGCGTCCAGGTGATAAGACAGCACTTATTGGACAAAATGACATCCAAACGACTGCATTAATTCGTGCAATCATGGGGGACATTGACTATGAAGGAACTGTCAAGTGGGGAGTAACTACTAGCCGTTCTTACTTGCCAAAAGATAACTCGGCAGATTTTGCAGGAGGAGAGTCAATCCTTGACTGGTTGCGTCAATTCGCAAGTAAAGAAGAAGATGACAATACTTTCCTACGTGGCTTCCTCGGCCGTATGCTCTTCTCTGGAGATGAAGTTAACAAACCTGTAAATGTATTGTCAGGGGGAGAAAAAGTTCGTGTCATGCTTTCAAAACTAATGCTCTTAAAATCAAATGTTCTTGTCCTCGATGATCCAACCAATCACTTGGACTTAGAATCTATCTCAAGCTTGAACGATGGATTGAAAAACTTTAAAGAATCAATCATCTTTGCCAGCCATGACCACGAGTTTATCCAAACTCTAGCCAACCATATCATTGTCTTGTCTAAAAATGGCGTCATTGACCGTATCGATGAAACATATGATGAATTCCTAGAGAATGCAGAAGTACAAGCAAAAGTTAAAGAACTTTGGAAAGACTAAAAAAATTCAAAACTCAGTTGGGTTAACCAGCTGAGTTTTCTAACATTTTATGAGGTAACATGAAATTATTTTTTAAAACATATTGGACCTATTTTGTTTCTTTCATCATTCCCATAATCATTATGATAGGAGTATATCTATCTCAAGGTATCTACTGGAACAGCGATACATCTCCACTATTAGGAGATGGGTTTCATCAATACGTTATTTTTGATGTAACTTTACGAAATATCCTACATGGAAATGGTAGTTTGTTCTACACCTTTACAAGTGGTCTCGGATTGAATTTATATGCCCTATCTAGTTATTACTTGGGTAGTTTCCTTTCACCACTAGTTTACTTTTTTGATCTAACTAATATGCCAGATGCTGTCTATCTGACAACTCTCTTAAAATTTGGATTGATTGGACTGTCAACTTACTTTAGTTTAAATAAATTATTTCAATCGATTCCTAAGCCTTTAAAACTAGCTTTATCTACTTCCTATGCTCTGATGAGTTTCACTGTCAGTCAATTAGAGATAAAAACCTGGCTAGATGTTTTTATCTTGATTCCTTTAATTATAACTGGTTTACAGCTACTTATCACTGAAAAGAATTTCCTATTGTACTTTACAAGTCTGTCAATCTTATTTATCCAAAACTATTATTTTGGCTATATGACAGCATTGTTTCTTATTTTCTGGTATCTCTGCCAAATTTCTTGGGACTTTAAAACTCGAAAATCATCTTTTCTTGATTTCATAATCACCTCCTTTTTAGCTGGTATGGCTAGTTTGATTCTGACTCTTCCTACTCTATTTGATTTACAGACACATGGGGAAAAATTGACTGAAGTTACAAAGTTTCAAACTGAAAGTAGCTGGTATCTTGATCTATTTGCTAAGCAATTCATCGGTTCCTTTGATACAACCAAGTATGGGGCTATTCCAATGATTTTTGTAGGACTACTTCCCTTTATTTTGACTATTTTATTTTTTACACTGAAAACTATTAAGTTTCACGTGAAACTTATCTATGCAATCTTCTTTGCATTTCTAATTGCTAGCTTTTATATAGAAGCTCTTGATTTATTTTGGCAAGGACTGCATACTCCAAACATGTTCTTACATCGCTATGCTTGGATTTTCTCCACCTTGTTAATTTACACAGCAGCGGAAGTCTTAAATCGTCTGAAAGAAATTAAAATCTGGAATTTTTTAGCTTCGCTTTTTCTTCTAGTAACAGGATTTTTAGCTACCATCTATCTAAAATCGCATTATTCTTTTTTAACAAATTTGAATATTCTGCTGACTCTTGAATTTTTGGTTGTCTATTCGCTTTTACTCCTTGCAGTTATCAAAAAGTTTATCTCTGTAAATCTATTTGCCATTCTAATCTCTTTATTTATAATGGTTGAAATAAGTTTAAATGCTTCATCTCAAATGGACGGAATTGCTAAAGAATGGGGTTTTGCTTCTCGAAGTGCATATAATCGAGATATCCCAGCTATGGAATCTTTCTCAACATATATTGGAAATCAATTTACTCGTACTGAAAAACTACAAACTCAGACAGGAAATGACAGTATGAAATTCAACTACAATGGAATCTCTCAGTTTTCATCTGTTCGAAATCGCTCAGCAAGCTCTACTTTAGATAAACTTGGTTTTAAATCCTCCGGGACTAATCTCAATCTCCGCTATGCAAATAATAGTATTTTGTCTGATAGTTTATTTGGTATCCAGTACAATATATCAGATAGTCCTATTGATAAGTATGGTTTCCAAGATGTATATCAAAAAGATAATCTTATCCTATATGAAAATCAATACTCTCTTCCGATTGCATTTGCTAGTCAATCTGTTTACAATGATGTCAATTTCAATGAACATACCTTGGATAATCAGGCCTCATTTTTAAATCAACTTGCTAACGTCAATTTTGATTATTTTTCTCCAATACCTTGTGAAAAAACTGAAAATACTGATGATTTGATTAGTGTTACAAGTTCTTCAAATGATGATGCAGCAATCCAGTATCAAATTGAGGTTCCCGAAAACAGTCAAGTTTATCTTTCTTTCACAAACCTTCACTTTTCTAATGACAAACAGAAAAAGGTTGACATCCTTGTAAATGAAGAAAAGAAAACTTTTACAACTGATAATGTCTTCTCCTTCTTTAATCTAGGCTATACAAAAGAGAAAAAAACTTTCAATATCAATGTTAGTTTCCCTGGAAATTCACAAGTATCATTTGAATCTCCTACCTTCTATCGTTTAGATACCCAAACTTTAACTGAGGCTATTCAAAAAATCAAAGAACAACCTGTAACAGTATCAACTTCTAAAAACAAGGTTTTTGCTACATATGATGTCCAACAAGATACATCTATTTTCTTCACCATTCCTTATGACAAAGGTTGGTCTGCCTACCAAGATGGTAAGAAAATAGAAATTAAACAAGCTCAAACTGGATTTATGAAAGTTGACGTTCCCAAGGGGAAAGAAACTATTACACTTTCCTTCATTCCCAATGGTTTTATTACTGGAGCAATCTGTTTCTTTACTTCTCTCTTACTATTTGGAATCTATAATCACAAACGAAAGTCATCTAAGACATAAAAAAATCGACCAGTTGGTCGATTTTTTTAATCTTCTTCCATTTTCTTAGGTTGATAGGCTAGCATACCTAAACCAATAAATAGGGCTAATATCACAACAAGGAAAATGACTTGATGATGAATATTTCCTGTCATAGAGATTGTTTGTCGTAATCCAGAAACTGAATAACTCATTGGTAACCAAGGATTAATGGCTCTAAAGAAATCATTTGTCAAAGCAAGTGGGTAAGTACCTGCACTTGATGCTAACTGTAATAAAAGCAAAATAAGTGAGAAGAAAGCTCCTATACGGCTATTCCATGTTGTTAATGCGGTCACCATGGACATGAATACTAAACTTGTTAGGATAATGAGAATAAATGTTCTCATCTCATGATTAGCCGTTAGACCAATAAGATGAACTCCTCCATATACCAAAATTCCTGCCAAAACAGCTATAATACCATTTATTTCAGCCCGAGATTTCAACCAAGCCCAACGGCTCTCTGGATGACGTCCTGAAGGCAGCTTCGCAAAGATCATATTCGTTGATATTGCTGCAACAAAGAGAGCAACTGATATCATATAAGGAGCCATTGCAATTCCATTTACAGGAACTTGATCATTGTCTGTTTTTGAAAGATTGAGTGGATTTGACAAAATCTCTGCATTTTTAGATTCCGTTGATGCTGATTTAAGTTGATCTCTAGCATTACTTAATCCTTGTCCCAAAGAAGCAACTCCTATCTGTAAACCTTCCAATCCAGAAGTTAACTTTGTTCCACCTTCTGCAAGTTTACCAGATCCATCTGCCAATTTATTAGCTCCATTCTCTAATTGAGAAGCACCTGAAAGTAACTGACTGGATTTGTCTGCTAATTGACCAGATCCTGATTGTAATTTATCAACTCCTGCCATTAATTCTTGACTCTTTTGATTCAATTGGTTAGAGCCAGTTGATAATTTTTCAATACCAGACACTAATTCTGGAGTTTTTTCAACTAATTGACCAACTCCTGCTGTCAAGTTAGAAGATTTTTGTGTCAAGGTAGTTGAGCCTGAAACTAGTTGATCCAGACTACCTGTAAAGGTGGAATTCTTTTCACTTAGTTGACTTGCGCCTTGAGAAACTTTATCAACACCTGCAGTATATGCATTTACACCCGATGTAATCGACTGACTGGCAGGAACTAATTTGCTAGCAACAGCTCCTTGTATCTCTGTTAATCCACTTGACAATCCTGTCAAAGAAGTAGAAGCAATAGGTAATACTTGATTAGCTTGATTTTTTAAAGTCGAAAGATTAGAAGATTGATTTTGTAAGTTTTCTAAACTTCCTTGTAAACCTTGAACTAAAGCTACAATTGACTGTGCTGATTGAATACTATCAGTCGAATTTTGAGATACAGAAGCACTTATCTCAGCTTGTTGCTCACTTGTCAAAGATTGATAAGCTGCTGTCGATTGAATATTAGCTAATGTAGTCGCTTTATCAGACTGAGCACTTGCTAACATTTGATTAGAAAGAGATACTATACTTGATAAAACAGAATCTAATTGTTTTGTATCTCCAACATCAATATTTTGAATAGCTTGATTTAACTGATTTAGACCAGAAGATAATTGATTAATTTGATCTTTTTGCTCAGACGAAGCATCTAACTTGCTAGAAAGTTGTTGAATTCCTTCACTTAATTGCTCCACCCCCATTCGAAGTGTAGCTGATTGATTAGATAACTGATTAGCACCTGTTGCAAGACTTCCCACTCCATTGGTGTAGGCACTAACACCAGATGAAAATTGATTAAGACCAGCATTGAGCTGAGAAACACCGCCAGTATAGGACTCTACACCAGTATATAGTTGATTGATTCCTCCTACTAATTCAGGACTTTTAGAAGATAATTGACCTAATCCGCTATCTAATTGACTCACTGCACCAGTATATGTAACTAAACCACTATTAAAATTTCCTAATCCAAGATGAAGTTGTTCAACACCAGAGACATAAGAGGATAATCCTTTAGTAAACTGCTCCGTTCCATTTGAAAATGTTAAACTTGAATCTGCTAAAGAGTGTAGGTTAGTAGTTAATGTTTGACTTCCTGCCACTAACTGATTCGCTCCATCAGTTAGTTTTTCACTACCAGACGCTGCTTGACTCATACCATCCTTTAAATCGACCATCTTGTTAAAGAAAGCTTTAGTATAAGTCTCGGTTACATTGGTAGAAACACTCTGCTTTAATTGTGTCATAGCAGAATCGCTCATCTTGCTGGCAATAAAACTATGGCCACTTGAAGTCTGATAATCGATTTGCATTTGCTCAGGGTGATCCGTTAAAATAGAAGCTGCTTTTTCAGACAAGTCACTTGGCAAAGTGACTACCATATAATAATCACCGTTTTCTAGACCCTTCTTACCTTCTTCTTCATCTACAAAATGAAAATCCAATGATTTATTTTGCTCTAAATTAGACACCATGTCTTTTCCTATAGACATGCTATTACCATTATAAGAGGCATCTTTATCATTATTGACAACTGCCACAGGTAAGTCAGACACTTGACCATATGGATCCCACATTGATGACAAAAATATGATATTGTACAGAGCGGGAATAAGAGAAATCCCTATCATGACAATAATAAAGGTTGGTTTTTTAAAAATTGCTTTCCATTCTTTAAACATAGTTTCTCCTTTTTTAAACATATTGTCTAAAATTTTGATATAATAGATTATACAATAAAAAATCTAAATTACAAGATAAAAAATCCATTTTTAGACATATAGTCTAATTTGTTTACAAGGAGGAAATATGCAAGAAAGTAATAAACGCTTAAAAACAAAGCGAACTATTGAAAATGCTATGGTACAATTACTGATGGAACAGCCATTTGATCAAATTTCTACTGTCAAGCTAGCAGAAAAAGCCGGGATTAGTCGTTCCAGTTTCTATACTCACTATAAGGATAAGTATGATATGATTGAGCACTATCAAAGCAAGCTATTCCATACATTTGAATATATTTTTCAAAAACATGCTCATCACAAAAGAGATGCTATTTTAGAAGTATTTGAATATCTAGAGTCAGAACCACTTCTGGCTGCCCTTCTTTCTGAAAATGGGACCAAAGAAATCCAAAATTTCTTACGAAATAAACTTCATATCATGCTCAGTACAGATTTACAAAAGCAATTTATGCAACTAAATCTCAATACCACTGAATTAGAATATAGTAGCATCTATCTAACTCATGCACTTTTTGGTGTCTGTCAAACTTGGATTGCACATGGAAAAAAAGAAAGTCCTCAAGAAATAACAGACTTCCTTATGAAGATGCTTGGTGATACAAATTGATATAAAAAGAGGAACACAGTTGTGTTCCCTTTTATCTATACTCCGCCAGTAGGACTCGAACCTACGACATCATGATTAACAGTCATGCGCTACTACCAACTGAGCTATGGCGGATAAAATAGTCCGTACGGGATTCGAACCCGTGTTACCGCCGTGAAAAGGCGGTGTCTTAACCCCTTGACCAACGGACCTTCTATCTGTAGCAGATATAACCATTATATCAATTTCTTACTAATTGTCAATCACTTTTGAGATTTTTTCTCTAAAATATCTTTTAACTTTCTAATTTTTAACCTTGAAATAGGACAGCGATGGTCTTCATAGAAAACAACTTCTAGATTCTTTCGGTCAATTTCTCTGATATTGCCTATATTTACCAAAAATGATTTATGAGGAGAATAAAATCGCTGAGTATGTTTGTCCTTTTCCTGAATATCTGTCATGGTACCATAAAATTCTTTTGCAAAATTCTTACCAATAATGCGTAATTTATGAGAGACCCCTGTCGTTTCAATATACAAAATATCATGGTAAGGAATTTTTAAATCATTTCCCTTGTAATTGTAATCAAAATAATCTACCACATCTTCATTTTCAAGTAACATACTCTTCGTATAGAAGATATTTTGCTCAATTCTCTTCTTAAACAACTCATCATTGATATCCTTATCAACGAAATCTAGGGCTGATACCTGGTATTTATAGGTTAAAGTCGCAAACTCTGATCGACTGGTGATAAAGACGATAATAGCGTAAGGATTGTAATGACGAATGAGCTGAGCCACTTCAAATCCCTTCTTCTCAATTCCATGAATATCTATATCTAGGAAATAAAGCTGGTTTACTTCGTCGTTTTCAATGTATTCTTCAAATTCACGAACTTTTCCTGTCGTCTTGTATGATATTGGAATATTCGATTCTTTCGAAATTTCATCCAATATTCTCTCTAGTCTCACTTGATGTTCAATAACATCTTCTAAAATTAAAACTTTCATTCAAATTCCCTCTTAAATCTAATGATTTGTCTAAATGTACTGCCTTCCATCTCTGTTTCTAAAATAATATTATTGTACTTATCTAGTAGTTCTTTCACATTATTTAATCCTACTCCACGATTTCTTCCCTTAGTGGAAAATCCTAAGGCAAATAGATCTCCTGAAGGAGTCATCGTCATTTTACATGAATTCTGAATCACAATAACTGTTTCAGTTTCCATCTTAATAACTGCTACTTCCATCTGCTTTTTATAACTATCAGCCGATCCTTCGACAGCATTGTTCAATAAAACGCTCATGATACGAACCAAATCCAATAGTTCAATTGGGAGCTTGGTAATCGTATCTTTTACTTCCAGTGTAAACTCTACACCATTATTTCGAGCATAGACAATTGACTGAGCAACCAAACTTCGTAAAGCTGAATCTTCTATGTTGTTCAAATCAAAGTAAGTGTACTTATCTGAACGCAGTTTATGATTGGCTTTGACCAAAACTTCATTGTAAACTCTGTCAATTTCCTGTAAATTACCACTGTCAATTGCCATCTGCATGCTGACAAGCATCCCAGCATAGTCATGTCGAAAACCACGAATTTCATTATACAAACCAACAATTTCATCTGTATAATTCTGTAAATGTTTCTGTTCAAATTTTTTCTGCTTCAAAGCAATCTCTTTCTCCATTTGTTCTTTATGAGAATTCATTGCAAAGAAGGTCAAAAGGAGAGAAATAAAGACGATAGATGATAAAATACTTCCAAAACTATTCAAATGTTTAATCGTACTTACCATATTTGAAACGAAAGATACAATATGGAGCAGTAGTAAAGAAAAAAATACTTTTTTCAAGAAAGGATAAAGGTAGTCCTTGTCAAAATAGTCTAGTTCCAAATGGAAATAATGAATGATTGTTACGATAACGACATAAGTCAGCACCGTTACAACGAAAAAGAATAGGCCATAATATTGTAAAACAAAATTGTCTCCTGTTATAGAGGAGAACGTTACGGACAGAAAGTTATGAGTGCTCTCATATAAAAGAGATAGTAGTAAACTTAGGAATAGTCCTCTATCCCTCTCATACTGTTTAATCCATCGAAAATAGGAATATAAGCCCAAAGGAAATAAAAATCTTGCAATCCCTAACCCATCTAAATTTAGAAGATAAAAGGGAAGTTCAAGTACTACTTCTACTAGTAATGTATAAGCACCAAAAACGAATAATTCTTTTCTATTTATTTGACCTTTACAAATTAAATGGTAACTGTGACTAATAATAAAAAAATATAATATAAAATCTACTACTAAGAAAAAATCCATTCTCTACCCCTTTATCTTCTTTTAAATAAATTAAGTAAACTATAACTTGTTTTTCTCATCTCCCCACCTTGAATCTTTTGCAAGTCTTTTTCCTTCAAGGCTACAAACTGTTCCAATTTAACTGTGTTTTTCATAATAAAATCTCCTCAATGTTTTTTTCTTGTAAGCTAACTTACAAAAACCATTATACAAAATGGAATTTCATTTTAGATAAAATTCTCTCAACTGTCATTTTTTTCTCCCCAAGTGTACTTTTTTAAGAAAAAAGCCGGGAAAATTCCCAGCTTTGCTACTATATTGATCCCAGCAGGATTCGAACCTGCGACCGTTCGCTTAGAAGGCGAATGCTCTATCCAGCTGAGCTATGAGACCTAACACAACCATTCTACCAAAAATTCAATTGAAAGTCAATTTTCTATTTATGATAGGGCGAACCCTGCTGTATTGTAAAAGCCCGATAGATTTGTTCAACAAGGACTAGTCTCATTAACTGGTGGGGCAAGGTTAAACGGCCAAAACTGACAGAAAGATTGGCTCTCTTTTTTACATCCTGTGCTAACCCCAGACTCCCTCCAATAATAAAGGTAATAGTAGAAAATCCTTTTATAGAAGCCTCTTCTAATTGTTTACTAAATTCTTCTGATGAGAAAGTTTTCCCTTCGATAGCCAACACAATAACGAAATCACGGTCACCAACTTTTGATAAAATTCTCTGCCCTTCTATTTCTAAAATCTTTTGATTTTCTAACTCACTGGCCTTATCTGGTGTTTTTTCATCTGCTAGCTCAATCATTTCAAGCTTAGCAAATCGAGAAATTCGTTTTGAATACTCTGCAATACCATCTTTTAAATACTTTTCTTTCAGTTTTCCAACTGTTACAACTTTAATTTTCATGACTCTATTCTAACATATTCTCTATTTTTTCACATCTTATTCACAAAATAAAAGGTTAATTTTAGCCGAGAAAACCACAGATTTTTGAAAGTTATCCACAATCTGTGAAAAACTTTTGTGTTTAAGTTATAATTAAGCTAGTCAGTTTATACTTTCAGTAATTCAAAAATATGGAGGCAAATATGAAACATTTAAAAACATTTTATAAAAAATGGTTTCAATTATTAGTCGTTATCGTCATTAGCTTTTTTAGTGGAGCCTTGGGTAGTTTTTCAATAACTCAACTAACTCAAAAAAGTGGTGTAAGTAACTCTAACAACAATAGTACTATTACACAAACTGCCTATAAGAACGAAAATTCAACAACTCAGGCTGTTAATAAAGTAAAAGATGCTGTTGTTTCTGTTATTACTTATTCGGCAAATAGACAAAATAGCGTATTTGGCAATGATGATACTGACACAGATTCTCAACAAATCTCTAGTGAAGGCTCTGGGGTGATTTATAAAAAAAATGACAAAGAAGCTTATATTGTAACCAATAATCACGTTATAAATGGTGCTAGTAAAGTAGATATTCGCTTGTCAGATGGAACTAAAGTACCTGGAGAAATCGTCGGAGCAGATACTTTCTCTGATATTGCTGTCGTTAAAATCTCTTCAGAAAAAGTGACAACAGTAGCTGAGTTTGGTGATTCTAGTAAGTTAACCGTAGGAGAAACTGCTATTGCTATTGGTAGCCCATTGGGTTCTGAATATGCAAATACTGTCACTCAGGGTATCGTATCTAGTCTCAATCGAAATGTATCTTTAAAATCTGAAGATGGACAAGCCATTTCTACAAAAGCCATCCAAACTGATACTGCTATTAACCCAGGTAACTCTGGTGGCCCACTGATCAATATTCAAGGACAGGTTATCGGAATTACCTCAAGTAAAATTGCAACAAATGGAGGCACATCTGTAGAAGGTCTTGGTTTCGCAATTCCTGCAAATGATGCCATCAATATTATTGAACAGTTGGAAAAGAACGGAAAAGTGACGCGTCCAGCTTTGGGCATCCAAATGGTCAATCTCTCAAATATTAATACAAGTGATATTAGAAGACTTAATATTCCAAGCAGTGTAACATCTGGTGTAGTTGTTCGTTCTGTACAAAGTAATATGCCTGCCAATGGTCACCTTGAAAAATACGATGTTATTACCAAAGTAGATGACAAAGATATTGCTTCATCAACAGACTTACAAAGCGCTCTTTACAATCATTCTATCGGAGACACCATTAAGATAACTTACTATCGTAACGGTAAAGAAGAAACTACATCTATTAAACTTGACAAGAGTTCAGGTGATTTAGAATCTTAATTGACATCTATGTAAAGAAAACTTTACATAAGAGAAAAGATGTGTTAGTGTAGAATCATGGAAAAATTTGAAATGATTTCTATCACGGATATACAAAAAAATCCCTATCAACCTCGAAAAGAATTTGATAAACGAAAACTACATGAACTAGCACAGTCTATCAAAGAAAATGGGGTCATTCAACCGATTATTGTTCGTCAATCTCCTGTGATTGGTTATGAAATCCTTGCAGGAGAGAGACGCTATCGTGCTTCACTTTTAGCTGGTCTAAGGTCTATCCCAGCTGTTGTTAAACAACTTTCAGACCAAGAGATGATGGTTCAGTCCATCATTGAAAATTTACAGAGAGAAAATTTGAATCCAATAGAAGAAGCACGCGCCTATGAATCTCTCGTAGAGAAAGGATTTACCCATGCTGAAATTGCAGATAAAATGGGGAAGTCTCGTCCTTATATCAGTAACTTCATTCGCTTGCTTTCCTTGCCAGATGCTATCCTATCAGAAGTAGAAAATGGTAAACTATCACAAGCCCATGCGCGTTCACTAGTTGGGTTAAATAAGGAACAACAAGACTATTTCTTTCAACGAATTATTGAGGAAGACATTTCTGTAAGGAAGTTAGAAACTCTTCTGACAGAGAAAAAACAAAAGAAACTGCAAAAAAATGATCATTTCATACAAAATGAAGAAGAACAGTTAAAAAAACTACTCGGATTAGATGTAGAAATCAAACTGTCTAAAAAAGACAGTGGAAAAATCATTATTTCTTTTTCAAATCAAGAAGAATACAGTAGAATTATCAACAGCCTGAAATAAGGCTGTTCTTTTATTTTTTTATCTCACAAGGTTATCCACTATTTTTTTTCAGTAAAAAGCTTAATAAATCAATAATTTCTGATTTTATCCCCAACCTGTGGATAAAACTTGATAACATTGTGGATTATTTTTCACAGCTTGTGGAAAATTCTTACTATCTATGGTAAAATAAGTCTAGCATTAAACTTTTAAATAGTAAAGGAGGAGAAAGGATTGAAAGAAAAACAATTTTGGAATCGTATATTAGAATTTGCTCAAGAAAGACTGACTCGATCCATGTATGATTTCTATGCTATTCAAGCTGAACTCATCAAGGTAGAGGAAAATGTTGCCACTATATTTTTACCACGATCTGAAATGGAAATGGTCTGGGAAAAACAACTAAAAGATATTATTGTAGTTGCTGGATTTGAAATTTATGATGCTGAAATAACTCCCCACTATATTTTCATCAAACCTCAAGATACTACTGTCTCACAAGTTGAAGAAGCTCCAAATTCAACTCTTTATGACTATAGTCCAAAGTTAGCATCTATTCCTTATTCGGATACTGGATTAAAAGAAAAGTATACCTTTGATAATTTTATCCAAGGGGATGGAAATGTTTGGGCAGTATCAGCAGCTTTGGCTGTCTCTGAAGATTTGGCCTTAACCTATAATCCTCTTTTTATCTATGGAGGACCTGGGCTTGGTAAGACTCACTTACTCAATGCAATTGGGAATGAGATTTTGAAAAATATTCCTGATGCGCGTGTGAAGTACATCCCTGCTGAAAGCTTTATCAACGACTTTCTTGAACACCTGAGACTGGGTGAAATGGAAAAATTCAAAAAAACTTACCGTAGCCTTGATCTCTTGTTAATTGATGATATCCAATCGCTGAGTGGAAAAAAAGTTGCAACTCAAGAAGAATTCTTCAATACTTTCAACGTTCTTCATAGCAATCAAAAACAAATCGTTCTGACTAGTGATCGTAGTCCTAAACACTTAGAGGGCCTTGAAGAAAGACTTGTCACGCGCTTTAGCTGGGGATTGACGCAAAACATCACACCACCTGACTTTGAGACACGTATTGCCATTTTACAAAGCAAAACAGAACATTTGGACTACAATTTCCAAAGTGATACCCTAGAATACCTAGCTGGCCAATTTGATTCAAACGTTCGAGAACTTGAAGGAGCCATCAACGACATCACTTTAATCGCCAGAGTGAAGAAGATTAAGGATATCAGTATCGATATCGCTGCAGAAGCTATTAGAGCTCGAAAACAAGATGTTAGCCAAATCCTCGTCATTCCAATTGATAAAATCCAAACTGAAGTAGGGAACTTCTATGGTGTTAGTGTCAAAGAAATGAAGGGAAGCAGACGCCTTCAAAATATTGTTTTGGCCCGTCAAGTAGCCATGTATTTATCTAGAGAATTAACAGATAATAGTCTTCCAAAAATTGGGAAGGAGTTTGGAGGAAAAGATCATACAACAGTCATTCATGCCCATGCAAAAATTAAATCTTTGATTGATGAAGACGATAATTTACGTTTAGAAATTGAATCCATCAAAAAGAAAATAAAATAACTTGTGGATAACTTTCGTTTTTTTATCTTTTTTATCCACATTTTTTAAACAATCCAAAAAACTTGATATGACTTACTTTAAGTCTGTTTTCCACAGATTTCACAGACTCTATTATTACTATTATCCTTCTAATACTAAAAATAAATAAAGGAGAATCCATGATTCATTTTTCAATTAATAAAAATTTATTTCTACAAGCCTTAAATACTACTAAGAGAGCTATTAGTTCTAAAAATGCCATTCCTATTTTATCAACCGTAAAAATTGACGTAACCAATGAAGGTGTTACTTTAATTGGTTCAAATGGTCAGATTTCAATTGAAAATTTTATTTCTCAAAAAAATGAAGATGCTGGTTTATTAATTACTTCTCTAGGTTCGATTCTTCTTGAAGCTTCTTTCTTTATCAATGTAGTATCTAGTCTACCTGATGTGACTCTTGATTTTAAAGAAATTGAACAAAATCAAATTGTTTTAACCAGTGGAAAATCAGAAATTACCCTAAAAGGAAAAGATAGCGAACAGTACCCACGAATCCAAGAAATTTCGGCAAGCACTCCTTTGGTTCTTGAAACAAAATTACTCAAGAAAATTATCAATGAAACAGCTTTTGCTGCAAGTACACAAGAGAGTCGTCCGATTTTAACAGGTGTTCATTTTGTATTGAGTCAACACAAGGAGCTAAAAACAGTTGCAACAGACTCTCATCGCCTAAGCCAGAAAAAATTAACGCTTGAGAAAAATAGTGATGATTTTGATGTTGTCATTCCTAGCCGTTCTCTACGCGAATTTTCAGCAGTATTTACAGACGATATTGAAACTGTAGAGATTTTCTTTGCCAACAATCAAATCCTCTTTAGAAGCGAAAATATTAGCTTCTATACTCGTCTCCTAGAAGGAAACTATCCTGATACAGATCGATTGATTCCAACAGACTTTAACACTACTATTACTTTTGATGTGGTAAACTTACGCCAGTCAATGGAGCGTGCTCGTCTTTTATCAAGTGCGACTCAAAATGGTACTGTGAAACTTGAAATTAAAAATGGGATTGTTAGCGCCCATGTTCACTCTCCAGAAGTTGGTAAAGTAAACGAAGAAATCGATACTGATCATGTTACTGGTGAAGATTTGACCATTAGTTTCAACCCAACTTACTTGATTGATTCTCTTAAAGCTTTAAATAGCGAAAAGGTGACCATTAGCTTTATCTCAGCTGTTCGTCCATTTACTCTTGTGCCAGCAGACACTGACGAGGACTTCATGCAGCTCATCACCCCAGTTCGTACAAATTAAATGAAAGAGGTTGAGCCTAGCTCGCCTCTTTTATGATATAATCGAAAAAGAAAAGGAGAGTAGTATGTATCAAGTTGGAAATTTTGTTGAGATGAAAAAACCACATGCTTGTACCATCAAATCAACAGGTAAAAAAGCAAATCGTTGGGAAATTACACGTGTAGGAGCAGATATCAAAATAAAATGCAGTAATTGTGACCATATTGTCATGATGGGACGCTATGATTTTAATCGAAAAATGAATAAAATTCTTGACTAAGAATCCTTAGTTAGAGGGTTAGCAAGTTTTCCCTTTTTGTGTTATAATATTAGGGATTGAAATGAAAACGGAGAATGAGAAAATATGGCTTTAACAGCAGGTATCGTTGGTTTGCCAAACGTTGGTAAATCAACACTATTTAATGCAATTACAAAAGCAGGAGCAGAGGCAGCAAACTACCCATTTGCGACGATTGATCCAAACGTTGGAATGGTAGAAGTTCCAGATGAACGCCTACAAAAACTAACTGAAATGATTACTCCTAAAAAGACAGTTCCAACAACATTTGAATTTACAGATATCGCAGGGATTGTAAAAGGTGCATCAAAAGGAGAAGGGTTAGGGAATAAATTCTTGGCCAATATCCGTGAAGTAGATGCGATTGTTCATGTAGTTCGTGCTTTTGATGATGAAAATGTCATGCGTGAGCAAGGACGGGAAGACGCTTTTGTAGATCCACTTGCAGATATTGACACCATTAACCTGGAATTGATTCTTGCTGACTTAGAATCAGTTAATAAGCGTTATGCGCGTGTAGAAAAGATGGCACGTACGCAAAAAGATAAAGAATCAGTAGCAGAATTCAATGTTCTTCAAAAGATTAAACCAGTCCTTGAAGATGGGAAATCAGCTCGTACAATCGAATTTACAGATGAAGAACAAAAGGTTGTCAAAGGTCTCTTCTTGTTGACGACTAAACCAGTGCTCTATGTTGCTAATGTGGACGAGGATGTTGTTTCAGAACCTGACTCTATCGACTATGTTAAACAAATTCGTGAATTCGCAGCGACAGAAAATGCTGAAGTGGTCGTTATTTCTGCGCGTGCTGAGGAAGAAATTTCTGAGTTAGATGATGAAGATAAGCAAGAGTTTCTTGAAGCACTTGGATTGACAGAATCAGGCGTTGACAAGTTGACTCGTGCAGCTTACCACTTGCTTGGACTGGGAACTTACTTCACAGCTGGTGAAAAAGAAGTTCGCGCTTGGACCTTCAAACGTGGTATGAAGGCTCCTCAAGCAGCTGGTATTATCCACTCAGACTTTGAAAAAGGCTTTATTCGTGCAGTAACCATGTCATATGAGGATCTAGTGAAATACGGATCTGAAAAGGCCGTAAAAGAAGCTGGACGATTGCGTGAAGAAGGAAAAGAATATATCGTTCAAGATGGCGATATCATGGAATTCCGCTTTAATGTCTAAGAAATTTAATAAATAGTGTCAATTAGGTTGGAAAAAAATTCCAACCCTTTTGGCTTTTGAAAGGAAAAATAAATGACCAAATTACTTGTAGGATTAGGAAATCCAGGGGATAAATATTTTGAAACGAAACATAATGTTGGTTTTATGTTGATTGACCAATTAGCTAAAAAACAAAATGTCACTTTTACACACGATAAGATATTTCAAGCTGACCTAGCATCTTTTTTTCTTAATGGCGAAAAAATTTATCTGGTCAAACCAACGACGTTTATGAATGAAAGTGGAAAAGCAGTTCATGCTTTATTGACTTACTATGGTTTGGATATTGAAGATTTACTCATCATTTACGATGATCTTGACATGGAAGTTGGAAAGATTCGTTTAAGAGCAAAGGGCTCCGCAGGTGGTCACAATGGCATTAAGTCTATTATTCAACATATAGGGACTCAGGTTTTTAATCGTGTTAAGATTGGAATCGGAAGACCTAAAAATGGTATGTCAGTTGTTCACCATGTTTTGAGTAAGTTTGACAAGGATGATTATATCGGTATTTTACAGTCTATTGACAAGGTTGACGATGCTGTAAACTATTATTTGCAAGAGAAAAACTTTGAGGAAATAATGCAGAGGTATAACGGATAAATGGTGACCTTATTAGATTTATTCTCAGAAAATAATCAGGTTAAAAAATGGCATCAAAGTTTAACAGATAAGAAAAGACAACTAATACTTGGCTTATCAACGTCTACTAAGGCTCTTGCAATTGCAAGCAGTTTAGAAAAAGAAGATAAGATTGTGTTATTGACGTCAACTTATGGAGAAGCAGAAGGACTTGTTAGTGATCTTCTATCTATATTGGGTGAGGAACTTGTCTATCCATTTTTGGTAGATGACTCCCCCATGGTCGAGTTCTTGATGTCTTCACAAGAAAAAATCATTTCACGGGTCGAAGCCTTGCGTTTTTTGACTGATCCGTCTAAGAAAGGGATTTTGGTTTGTAATATCGCAGCAAGTCGATTGCTTTTACCGTCTCCAAATGTATTCAAAGATAGTATTGTAACAGTCTCAGTTGGTGAAGAATATGACCAACATGCGCTTATGCATCAGTTAAAGGAGATAGGCTATCGAAAAGTTACACAAGTACAAACTCAAGGAGAATTTAGTCTGCGAGGAGATATTTTAGATATTTTTGAAATATCCCAGTTAGAACCTTATCGAATTGAGTTTTTTGGTGATGAAGTCGATGGTATTAGGTCATTTGAAGTCGAAACACAATTATCGAAAGAAAATCAGACAGAACTCACTATCTTTCCAGCTAGTGATATGCTTTTGAGAGAAAAGGATTATCAACGAGGACAGTCAGCTTTAGAAAAACAAATTTCGAAGACCTTATCACCTATTTTGAAATCATACCTAGAAGAAATTCTTTCAAGTTTTCACCAAAAACAAATTCATTCTGATTCCCGGAAATTTTTATCTTTGTGTTATGACAAGATATGGACTGTTTTTGACTATATTGAAAAAGATACCCCAGTATTCTTTGATGATTATCAAAAATTAATGAATCAGTATGAAGTATTTGAAAGAGAATTAGCGCAATACTTTACAGAAGAATTACAGAACAGTAAAGCATTTTCTGAAATGCAGTATTTTGCAGATACAGAGCAAATCTATAAAAAACAGAGTCCAGTTACCTTTTTCTCTAATCTGCAAAAGGGGTTAGGAAATCTCAAGTTTGACCAAATTTATCAATTTAATCAATATCCTATGCAGGAGTTTTTCAATCAATTTTCTTTTCTAAAAGAAGAAATTGAGCGATACAAAAAAATGGATTATACTATTATCCTGCAGTCTAGCAATTCAATGGGAAGTAAAACATTGGAAGATGTTTTAGAGGAATACCAGATTAAATTGGATTCTAGAGATAAGTCAAGTATTTGTAAAGAATCTGTAAACTTAATCGAGGGTAATCTCAGACATGGTTTTCATTTTGTAGATGAAAAAATTCTATTGATTACAGAGCATGAAATTTTTCAAAAGAAATTGAAACGTCGTTTTCGAAGACAACATGTTTCAAATGCAGAGCGCTTAAAAGATTACAATGAACTTGAAAAAGGAGATTACGTTGTTCACCATATCCATGGAATTGGTCAATATCTAGGGATTGAAACAATTGAAATCAAAGGGATTCACCGTGATTATGTTAGTGTTCAATACCAAAACGGGGATCAAATCTCTATCCCAGTGGAACAGATTCATCTACTTTCCAAATACGTTTCAAGTGACGGTAAAGCACCTAAACTCAATAAATTAAATGATGGTCATTTCAAAAAGGCCAAGCAAAAAGTTAAGAACCAGGTAGAGGATATAGCTGACGATTTAATTAAACTTTATTCTGAACGTAGCCAGTTGAAGGGTTTTGCTTTCTCAGCTGATGATGAGGATCAACATGCTTTTGATGATGCCTTCCCTTATGTTGAAACGGATGATCAACTTCGTAGTGTTGAGGAAATCAAAAGAGATATGCAGGCTTCTCAGCCAATGGATCGACTTTTAGTTGGGGATGTTGGTTTTGGAAAGACTGAAGTTGCTATGCGTGCAGCCTTTAAGGCAGTAAATGATCACAAACAGGTTGTCGTTCTAGTTCCGACGACGGTTTTAGCGCAACAGCACTATACGAATTTTAAGGAACGATTCCAAAATTTTGCAGTTAATATTGATGTGTTGAGTCGCTTTAGAAGTAAAAAAGAGCAGACTGAAACACTTGAAAAATTGAAAAAGGGTCAAGTTGATATTTTAATTGGAACACATCGTGTTTTGTCAAAAGATGTTGTGTTTGCTGATTTGGGCTTGATGATTATTGATGAGGAACAGCGATTTGGTGTCAAGCATAAGGAAACCTTGAAAAAACTGAAAAAACAAGTAGATGTCCTGACCTTGACAGCAACGCCAATTCCTCGTACCCTTCACATGTCTATGCTGGGAATCAGAGATTTGTCTGTTATTGAAACTCCGCCGACTAATCGTTATCCAGTGCAAACCTATGTTTTAGAAAAGAATGATAGTGTGATTCGTGATGCTGTCTTGCGTGAAATGGAGCGTGGAGGTCAAGTTTACTATCTTTACAATAAAGTTGACACGATTGACCAGAAGGTTTCCGAATTACAGGAGTTGATTCCAGAGGCTTCGATTGGGTATGTTCATGGGCAAATGAGTGAGATTCAGTTAGAAAATACTCTACTGGATTTCATTGAAGGTCAGTATGATATTTTGGTGACAACTACCATTATTGAGACAGGAGTGGACATTCCAAATGCCAATACTTTATTTATTGAAAATGCGGACCATATGGGCTTGTCAACCTTATATCAGTTAAGAGGAAGAGTCGGTCGTAGTAATCGTATTGCTTATGCCTATCTCATGTATCGTCCAGAAAAATCAATTAGTGAAGTCTCCGAGAAGAGATTAGAAGCGATTAAAGGATTTACAGAATTGGGATCCGGATTTAAGATTGCAATGCGAGATCTTTCGATTCGCGGAGCAGGAAATCTTTTAGGAAAATCCCAGTCTGGTTTCATTGATTCTGTTGGTTTTGAATTGTATACGCAGTTATTGGAGGAAGCTATTGCTAAACGACATGGTAATGGGAACACAAGAACCAAAGGGAATGCTGAGTTGATTTTACAAATTGATGCCTATCTTCCTGATACTTATATTTCTGATCAACGACATAAGATTGAAATTTACAAGAAAATTCGTCAAATTGACAACCGTGTCAACTATGAAGAGTTACAAGAAGAGTTGATGGACCGATTTGGAGAGTACCCAGACGTAGTAGCCTATCTTTTAGAGATTGGTTTGATTAAGTCTTATCTTGACAAGGTCTTTGTTCAACGTGTGGAACGAAAAGAAAATAAGATTACAGTTCAATTTGAAAAAGTCACTCAGCGACTGTTCTTGGCTCAAGATTATTTTAAAGCTTTATCCGCAACGAACTTAAAAGCAGCTATAGCTGAGAATAAGGGATTAATGGAAGTTGTATTTGATGTTCGAAACAAGAAGGACTATGAAATTTTAGAAGGTCTGCTCATTTTTGGAGAAAGTTTATTAGAGATAAAAGTGTCGAAAGAAGTCAATTCCCTTTAACATTTTTCTTCTATAAAATAGATAAAAATGATACAATAATAATTTGAGGTAATAAAAATGAGATTAGACAAATATTTAAAAGTATCAAGAATTATCAAGCGTCGTACAGTCGCAAAAGAAGTAGCAGATAAAGGCAGAATCAAGGTAAATGGAATCTTGGCCAAAAGTTCAACGGATTTGAAAGTTAATGACCAAGTTGAAATTCGATTTGGGAATAAGTTGCTACTTGTAAAAGTACTGGAGATGAAAGATAGTACAAAAAAAGAAGATGCAGCAGGAATGTATGAAATTGTCAGTGAAACACGGGTAGAAGAAAATGTCTAAAAATATCGTACAATTGAATAATTCTTTTATTCAAAATGAACATCAACGTCGTCGCTATCTGATGAAGGAACGACAAAAACGTAATCGTTTCATGGGTTGGGTTCTCATTTTGATGATTTTATTGTTCATTTTACCAACTTATAATCTTGCTCAAAGTTATCACCAATTACTCCAAAGACGTCAACAGTTATCAGACTTACAAACTCAGTATCAAACCTTGAGTGAGGAAAAGGAGAAAGAGACAGCTTTTGCTACAAAGTTGAAAGATGAAGAGTACGCTGCTAAATACATGCGTGCAAAATATTATTATTCTAAGAATCGGGAAGCTGTTTATACGATTCCTGACTTGCTTCCAAGGTGATGAAATGGAAAAATTATTAGACGTAATTGAGCAATTTTTGAGTCTATCGGATGAAAAACTAGAGGAGTTGTCTGATAAAAATCAACTATTGCGTTTACAAGAAGAAAAGGAAAGGAAGAATGCGTAAATTCTTAATTATTTTGTTGCTACCAAGTTTTTTGACAGTTTCAAAAGTAGTTAGCACAGAAAAAGAAGTTGTATATACTTCGAAAGAAATTTATTACCTTTCACAATCTGACTTTGGTATTTATTTTAGAGAAAAATTAAGTTCTCCCATGGTTTATGGAGAGGTTCCTGTTTATGCGAATGAAGATTTAGTAGTGGAATCTGGAAAATTGACTCCAAAAACAAGTTTTCAAATAACCGAGTGGCGTTTAAATAAACAAGGAATTCCGGTATTTAAGCTATCAAATCATCAATTTATAGCTGCAGACAAACGATTTTTATATGATCAATCAGAGGTAACTCCAACAATAAAAAAAGTATGGTTAGAATCTGATTTTAAACTGTACAATAGTCCTTATGATTTAAAAGAAGTGAAATCATCCTTATCAGCCTATTCTCAGGTATCAATCGATAAGACCATGTTTGTAGAAGGAAGAGAATTTCTACATATTGATCAGGCTGGATGGGTAGCTAAAGAATCAACTTCTGAAGAAGATAATCGGATGAGTAAAGTCCAAGAAATGTTATCGGAAAAATATCAGAAGGATTCATTTTCTATTTATGTTAAGCAACTGACTACTGGAAAAGAAGCTGGTATCAATCAAGATGAAAAGATGTATGCGGCTAGTGTTTTAAAACTACCTTATCTCTACTATACGCAAGAAAAAATAAATGAGGGTCTTTATCAGTTAGACACGACTATAAAATACGTATCTGCAGTCAATGATTTTCCAGGTTCTTATAAACCAGAGGGAAGTGGTAGCCTTCCTAAAAAAGAGGATAATAAAGAGTATTCTCTAAAAGATTTAATTACGAAAGTATCAAAAGAATCTGATAATGTAGCTCATAATCTATTGGGATATTACATTTCAAATCAATCTGATGCCACATTCAAGTCTAAGATGTCTGCTATTATGGGAGATGATTGGGATCCAAAAGAAAAATTGATTTCTTCTAAAATGGCTGGGAAGGTTATGGAAGCAATTTATAACCAAAATGGATTTGTGCTAGAGTCTTTGACTAAAACAGATTTTGATAATGAGCGAATTGCCAAAGGTGTTTCTGTTAAAGTAGCTCATAAAATTGGAGATGCGGATGAATTTAAGCATGATACGGGCGTTGTATATGCAGATTCTCCATTTGTTCTTTCTATTTTTACTAAAAATTCTGATTATGATACGATTTCTCAGATATCCAAGGATGTTTATGAGGTTCTAAAATGAGAAAACAAGATTTTTTAAATCATTTTCTCAAGAAGGGATATTTCAAAAAGCATACTAAGGTGGTGCTAGCTCTTTCTGGTGGATTAGATTCTATGTTTCTATTTAGGGTATTATCTACTTATCAAAAAGAGTTAGAAATTGAATTGATTCTAGCTCATGTGAATCATAAGCAGAGAGTAGAATCAGATTGGGAAGAACAGGAATTAAGGAAGTTGGCTGCTGAAGCAGAGCTTCCTATTTATATCAGCAATTTTTCAGGAGAATTTTCAGAAGCACGTGCACGAAATTTTCGTTATGATTTTTTTCAAGAGGTCATGAAAAAGACAGGTGCGACAGCTTTAGTCACTGCCCACCATGCTGATGATCAGGTGGAAACGATTTTGATGCGTTTGATTCGAGGGACTCGCTTGCGATATCTATCAGGAATTAAGGAGAAGCAAGTAGTCGGAGAGATGGAAATCATTCGCCCCTTCTTGCATTTTCAGAAAAAAGACTTTCCACCAATTTTTCACTTTGAAGATACATCAAATAAGGAAAATCATTATTTTCGCAATCGTATTCGAAATTCTTATTTACCAGATTTAGAAAAAGAAAATCCTCGATTTAGGGATGCAATCTTAAGTATCGGCAATGAAATTTTAGATTATGACTTAGCTATAGCTGAATTATCAAAGAATATTGATGTAGAAAATTTAGAGCAACTATTGTCTTACTCTGAGTCAACACAAAGAGTTTTACTTCAAACTTATCTGAATCGTTTTCCAGATTTGAATCTTACAAAAGCGCAGTTTGCTGAAGTTTGGCAGATTTTAAAATCTAAAAGCCAGTATCGTCATCCGCTAAAAAATAGCTATGAATTGATAAAAGAGTACCAACATTTTCAGATTTGTAAAATCAGTCCGCAGGCTGATGAAAAGGAGGATGAACTTGTGTTACACTATCAAAATCAGGTAGCTTATCAAGGATATTTATTTTCCTTTGGACTTCCATTAGAAGGTGAATCAATTCAACGAATACCTGTTTCACGGGAAACATCAATACTCATTCGTCATCGAAAAAGAGGAGATTTTTTGATTCAAAATGGGCATAGAAAAAAACTCAGACGTCTATTTATTGATTTGAAAATCCCTATGGAAAAGCGAAAATCAGCTCTGATTATTGAGCAATTTGGTGAAATTGTCTCAATTTTGGGAATTGCGACCAGTAATTTGAGTAAAAACACGAAAAATGATATAATGAACACTGTACTTTATATAGAAAAAATAGATAGGTAAAAAAATGTTAGAAAACGATATTAAAAAAATCCTCGTTTCACACGATGAAATTACAGAAGCTGCTAAAAAATTAGGTGCTCAATTAACTAAGGACTATGCAGGAAAAAATCCAATTTTAGTTGGGATTTTAAAAGGATCTATTCCTTTTATGGCTGAATTGGTCAAACATATTGATACACATATTGAAATGGACTTCATGATGGTTTCTAGCTACCATGGTGGAACAGCAAGTAGTGGTGTCATCAATATTAAACAAGATGTGACTCAAGATATCAAAGGAAGACATGTTCTATTTGTAGAAGATATCATTGATACAGGTCAAACTTTGAAGAATTTGCGAGATATGTTTATTGCAAGAGATGCAGCTTCTGTTAACATTGCAACCTTGTTGGATAAACCAGAAGGACGTGTTGTAGAAATTGAGGCAGACTATACCTGCTTTACTATCCCAAATGAGTTTGTAGTAGGTTATGGTTTAGACTACAAAGAAAATTATCGTAACCTTCCTTATGTTGGAGTATTGAAAGAAGAAGTATATTCAAATTAGAAAGAACAATTTTTAATGAAAAAACAAAATAATGGTTTAATTAAAAATCCTTTTATATGGTTATTACTTATTTTTCTCCTAGTTACAGGTTATCAGTATTTTAGTACAGGTAGTGTTGCAGGGAAAAGTGAGCAAATTAATTATACAGAATTGGTAAAAGAAATTACCGATGACAACGTAAAAGAATTAACCTACCAACCAAATGGAAGTGTTATCGAGGTTTCGGGTGTCTATAAAAATCCTAAAACAAGTAAAGAAGAAACAGGTATCCAGTTCTTTTCTCCTTCTGCTACAACAGTAGAGAAATTTTCAAGTATTATTCTTCCTTCAGATACTACAGTATCAGAATTGCAAAAGCTTGCTTCTGACCATAAAGCGGAAGTAACTATTAAGCATGAAAGTTCAAGTGGTATGTGGATTAATATTCTTGTATCCATTGTGCCATTCGGTATTCTTTTCTTTTTCCTATTCTCTATGATGGGAAATATGGGAGGAAATAATAGCCGTAATCCAATGAGTTTTGGACGTAGTAAGGCTAAAGCTGCAAATAAAGAAGATATTAAAGTAAGATTTTCAGATGTTGCTGGAGCTGAGGAAGAAAAACAAGAACTAGTTGAAGTTGTTGAATTTTTAAAAGATCCAAAACGATTTACAAAACTTGGAGCCCGTATTCCAGCAGGTGTCCTTCTAGAGGGACCTCCGGGAACAGGTAAGACGTTACTTGCTAAGGCAGTCGCCGGAGAAGCAGGTGTTCCATTCTTTAGTATCTCAGGTTCTGACTTTGTAGAAATGTTTGTCGGAGTTGGAGCTAGTCGTGTTCGTTCTCTTTTTGAAGATGCTAAAAAAGCAGCACCAGCTATCATCTTTATCGATGAAATTGATGCTGTTGGACGTCAACGTGGAGTTGGTCTTGGTGGAGGAAATGACGAACGTGAACAAACCTTGAACCAACTTTTGATTGAGATGGATGGTTTTGAGGGAAATGAAGGGATTATCGTTATCGCTGCGACAAACCGTTCAGATGTACTTGATCCTGCCCTTTTACGTCCAGGACGTTTTGATAGAAAAGTATTGGTTGGCCGTCCTGATGTTAAAGGTCGCGAAGCAATCTTGAAAGTTCATGCTAAGAACAAGCCTTTAGCGGAAAATGTTGATTTGAAATTAGTTGCCCAACAAACTCCAGGTTTTGTTGGTGCTGATTTAGAGAATGTATTGAATGAAGCTGCTTTAGTCGCTGCTCGTCGCAATAAATCGATAATTGATGCCTCAGATATTGATGAAGCAGAAGATAGAGTTATTGCTGGTCCTTCTAAGAAAGATAAGACAGTTTCACAAAAAGAACGTGAATTGGTTGCCTACCATGAGGCTGGACATACCATTGTTGGTCTAGTCTTATCGAATGCCCGCGTTGTCCATAAGGTTACAATTGTACCACGTGGCCGTGCAGGTGGTTACATGATTGCACTTCCTAAGGAAGATCAAATGCTTCTATCTAAAGAAGATATGAAAGAGCAATTGGCTGGTTTAATGGGTGGCCGTGTAGCTGAAGAAATTATCTTTAATGTCCAAACTACAGGAGCTTCAAACGACTTTGAACAGGCGACACAAATGGCGCGTGCAATGGTTACAGAGTACGGTATGAGTGAAAAACTTGGCCCAGTTCAATATGAGGGTAATCATGCTATGTTTGGAGCACAAAGCCCTCAAAAATTAATTTCAGAACAAACAGCTTATGAAATTGACGAAGAAGTTCGTTCATTATTGAATGAAGCACGAAATAAAGCTGCTGAAATTATTCAGTCAAATCGTGAAACTCACAAGTTGATTGCAGAAGCATTATTGAAATACGAAACATTGGATAGTACACAAATTAAAGCTCTTTATGAAACAGGAAAGATGCCTGAAACCGTAGAAGAGGAATCTCATGCATTATCCTATGATGAAGTAAAGTCAAAAATGAATGACGAAAAATAACCCAAAGAGAGGCGTGTCCTCTCTTTTTTGTGCAGTTTAGACGGTGTAGGGAACAGAATGGGGAAATGGGCCAAAAGTGTTTCTGAATCTGTTAAAATGTATCTAGAAAGGGGGACGTTATGTTTAAAGAATTGTATGAAAAAGTCCAAGGGATTGTATATAAGTGTAGAAATGAATATCATCTTCATTTATGGGAGTTATCTGATTGGGACCAAGAGGGTATGCTCTGCTTACATGAATTGATTAGTAGAGAAGAAGAGCTGGCAGAAGATATCCCACGCTTACGTAAATGTTTCAAAACAAAATTCCGGAATCGAATCCTAGACTATATCCGTAAGCAGGAAAGTCAAAAACGAAGATATGATAAAGAACCCTATGAAGAAGTAGGTGAGATTAGTCATCGA